>CALBTA010000348.1 GCA_937967755.1 uncultured Planctomycetaceae bacterium
GGAATTCAAGCTGGGCATCGTCGCCAGCGGGGCCAGGTCTTCATCGTCGGCGTCGAGCCCGTCAATCCACAGTTGCGACAACTGTCGCAGCGGCGTCAAATGTACCAGGCAATCGCCCGTCAGCGGCGGGCCTTGCAGCGTCAGGCTGTGCAGTTTCGGCATTTGATCGAGTGCGGCCAGCCCGTCGTCGGTGACGCTGGTTCCGTAGAGTTGCAGCGAAACCAGGTCCCGCATGTTGGTGCCAGCTGCGCCAGCCCCGCATCATCCAGGCGGGGGTCGCTGAACGAAGCGGAATCGACCACGGCGTACATCGAGCGGTCGACCCATTCGGGAAGCCAATCGGGCGATTGCTCGTCGGCGTAGTAGTCCGCGCCGTAGTAGTCCAGGTCTCGAAGTAACTGTGCGCTGGGATTGTTTCGCAACATGATCAATGCGCCACAAGCCAGCAGCACGCCGACGATCGCGCCGACCATTAGCGTTCCCCACAAAAAATTCATCCAACGGGACATGACGTTCATCTGCAGCAGAACAGAATTGCCTAGCTGGCTTAATTATTGCAGCTATTTGGTGGTTCGTCATTTGTCATCTGTCATTTGTCATTTTAGAATTCCCGCATGGAAATTGTCGCGCGACGATACGATACGCAGCAGCCGGTTCGGGTTACAATTGACGGCGACCACATCACCGCGATTGAACCGTGCGAAGCCGCGGGCGGCGAGTTGCCGTTCGTAGCGCCGGCGCTGTTGGATTTGCAGATGAATGGTTTCAGCGGGCAGGATTTTACCGATCCGGCGCTCACGATCGGGCATGTGCGGGATATTAGCCTCGCGCTCGATGCACACGGCCTGGGTGGGTATTGCCCGACGGTGACTACGCAGTCGCATGAGGTCATTGCCCATGCGCTGAAGACCATCGCCGATGCTTGTGAGGAAGACGCCGAAGTCGCCAGACGGGTGATCGGCATTCACCTGGAAGGCCCGTACATTTCGGCCGAGGAAGGGCCGCGGGGTGCCCATCCGTTGGAACATTGCCGTCCGCCCGATTGGGATGAATTCCAGCGGCTGCAAGAAGCGGCGCGCGGCACGATCGAAATTCTAACGCTGTCGCCGGAGTACGACGGCAGCGCTGATTTCATCCGCCGCGTCGCCGAGAGCGGAGTAACCGTCGCCATCGGGCATACGGCTGCCGATTCCGATCAGATTCGCGCCGCCGTCGATGCCGGTGCCCGCTTCAGCACCCACTTGGGCAACGGGGCGCACAGTATGATCCGCCGGCATCCTAACTACATCTGGGACCAACTCGCCGATGATCGACTGTGGGCGAGCATCATCGCGGATGGGCATCACCTTCCGCCGGCGGTCATCAAGAGCTTCCTGCGGGCGAAAACACTCGAGCGCTGCCTGCTGGTCAGCGACATCACCGGCCTGGCCGGCATGCCGCCGGGCGAGTACCGCGGAACGAGTCTCGGCGATGTCGATATTCTGGACGATGGCCGCATCGTCGTCGCCGCGACGCCGCAGTACCTGGCCGGGGCATCGTTGCCAATCGGCGTCGGCATCGCCAACCTGTTAAACTACGCCGAGGTCGATCTGAAGACCGCCATCGAAATGGCAACGCTGCGCCCTGCGGAACTTCTCGAACTGCCCGATCGTCCGGGCCTTGAAGTTGGCGCATGTGCTGAGTTGATCCTGTTCAACTTGGGCGAGGGAGATCAACCTCGCGCCGGCGTGAACTCGTTCGAACTGCTTGACACATTCAAAAGCGGCCAAACCGTTTATCGCCGCCAGCGATAATATCCGAAGCCGGTAACCAGCGCCGCGATCAGCAGCCACAACGATACACTCGCGGGTTCTGGCACAGCGAGAGCGGGGCTGGCCGCTGCGCCATCGGCGCGCGTAAAAATGCTGAACGCGTATTCGCCATCAGCTCCACCGACGGCAAACGGTTCCGCGGTGTATCGCACTGAAACAGTCGTCGGCCCAACTGAAGCGCCCGAATCGCCTAACGAGGCGAGCAGAAAGTCGTCTACTTCGAAATCATCCATGTCAACGAATGGCCCGCCACCGATACTGACGGCCAACTGTTCCCCTTCCTCGTCATCGGCTCCGCTGATGTGAAAGTTGTAATGAGCGGCCGCCTCGTCCCCCGGGTCGGCTGAGAACGCCGCGGATGCTTCGTAGGTGAAGTCGAACGTCAAGACCGCGGCACCCGAGCCGCCGTTGTTATTGAACACTTCCACGAAATCGTGAACTTCCACTCCAGCCGACGCAAAAGAATCGGGCGGGCCAAGTGCTGATCCGGCGACGCTTGCCGATTGCGTGCCGAATCCTGTTGAGTTTGTAGATGAAAGTGTTCCAACCGTGCCCGTTCCCGAGGTAACCGGCCCCATGACCGTCGCGCCGTCGGGTGGCGGAGCATTGGAGGCCGTGAAACTGGCGGTGGAGTTTCCCGTCAAGTTGGCGCTGGAAATTGAAGAGGTGGCGTCGGCAGAAAATGTGGCCGCATCAACCGGGCTGGCCGCAACAGCTACGGCCATCACCGTGGCTAGAAAGAGAATGGAACGGGAAACTCGAATCTGTGACATGACCATCATGATACTTCCTCCAACCGGCGGATACCCACTGTGGGCCATTCTAGACCTCAGAGGGTTGGTTGCAAGGAAATTCTTGAAACGCGGGGAAAACGTAAAACAGAGTCGCTTTACAGCCGAGACGTCCTTACCTAGCGATCCTTTTTTGAGGCTTTCCAAACGCATTCCCCCGCTGTGTCGGGAATGACCCGACGGGCGGAAAGAATGGCAGTCTCGTCGGCGTAGAAGTACGTGTAGGCGCGAACTTCACTCTCATTGGATTCACACTCCACGATCCGGCGAACATACAAGTCCTCGCCCCCTTGGTTGTAGCCTTCGATCTTGTCAAGCGCATCCAGGGTCGCGGCCAGATGATCGTCGCGCACGAACCACAGCTCGCCGACGACAAGATCGTCGCCTTGGGTGATGGCGGGATAGGAACCTAAATCGTAGAGCGCCGCGCGAACAGTCGCCGCACGAACATCCACCGGCGCATGCGGCCACATCTTCTCACGCTCCTCCCTGCGCTTCAGCGTGCCGTAGACGAAGATCGGAAGGTGTTCGTTCATACCGCCTCAACGAGGGCAGGGGCCGCTAACTGTTGCAAGTCGAAGAAATTCACGTTCTGCAAATGCCGATACCGGTCGGGGTGACAAGAAAGTAATAGGACTTGGCAACGCTGGGCAGTCTCCTGCAGGATATTGATGATCCTTGCCAAGCGCGCCGTATCGGTTGCTGTGAACGCGTCGTCAAGCACAAGTAGTTGCCGCTGCTCGCCAAAAGCGACGTCCGCCAGGGCCAAACGCACAGCGAAGTGGACTTGCTCTTGCTCGCCGCCGCTGAGGTAGTCGAGGGCGACTGATTCCTCAGCGATGGCTGGCCGAACGCCGGTTGGCAACAGCGAATCATTGAAGTCGATTCTCTGAAACCGCCCGCCGGCGATGCGTTGCAACGTCCGGTTGGCCCGCTGCTGGACGGGTTCAATGACCGCCTCGTGGGCTTGCCGGGTTTGTTCGACGAACGTCTGGTGCAGCAGATGAATCGCATCGTAGCTCAACTTCTCCCGAGCCATCTCTTGCTCCAATTGATCAATCTGCTCTTCGACTTTCGACAAGACAGAATAGGGTGCTTCGTTGATGATGGCTTGTAGCTGGGCTTCAGCGCGAATTAACTTCTCCTTGGATTGAGTTGCTTGATCTAGCAGTGACTTTCGTTGCTCTTGTAACGTTTTCACCGCGGCATGCGGGTCGTCACCGAGCGCTGCCAGTTCGTCAGATTTCGATTTCAAATTCGCCTTCTCCGCGCGCCACTCGAGGGCCGCGTCGTCGAGTTGCTGCTGACGCTGAGGATCATCCAGCCCGTCGGCTTCGGCGGTTTCCAATCGCCCGGTCACTTCCTGAAGTTGTTGCCGGACGGTCTTCAAGTCGCCGTCCAAATCTGCTTTCGCTTGAGTAGCTTCAGTCAACGCTTCGCGAGCGGCTTCTCCTCTTTTTTCGGTGAGGCCGATTTCGCGTTCGACTGTCTCCTTCATCTCCTGCGCATCTCGCTCGAGCGTCGCCGCATCGGGTGGCGACTGCTGCCATGAGGGTTGGGCGGAAAGCGTTTCGTCCAGAATTGCCTGCAACTTGTTTCTAGCAGTTTGCAAGTCGGCCAGGGTATTGTTACCTAGCAATGTTTTCAGACGTGCCTTCGCCTCGCGCAGGTCGCCAGACAATGTGCGAGATTGCTCAAGAAGCGATTCTAATTGAACGACGTCCTGCGTGCCAAACCCGGCGGTCAACTGTTCCAAGTCAGACTCCGCCTGACGTAGCTCATCACGCAAAGCATCGGCCGACTCGGTCGGCCCGGTCGCGCGAATGCTTGCGACATTCGCGATCTCGAAAGCGACTTCAGGCGCTCCTTGAATCTCCAGCACTTGACCGCTCTCACCTGTCTGGCGACCCGTCCGTTCAGCTTGCTGAACATCGATCTCCAACTTCGTCAGCGGCGAGATGGTGACCCTAATCAATGTCGCTTCTAACTGCAATCGGGTGTCGTCCCTGCGGCGGGCGGCGGCGCGAATTTTCTTGAGCGCCGCTGCGTCGGGTGCGATTAGCTCGCTCGTTGCGTGGTTTAGTTCTTCGACCTTGGCAGTGGATTGCTCCACATCGGAAATCCGCTTTTTAGCTTGATCGACGTTTCTCGCGGCATCGACGAACTTCATCGCCTGGCGGGCCAGGCGCTCCGCTTGATCAGACGCTTCGCGTTGCTTCCGCGAGGTATCCAGTGCCGCTTTGGCCGCTTCGACTTCCTCATTGCAAGTTTGCCACAGCTGTTGGACATCCGCTGCCTTGTCCTCCAACTCGCGCAGCGCTTCGCGGAGTGTTTTCTTGCGCTCCCCAAGTTGCGTGATCTGTTCTACCTTTGCCTTGAGCTGATCGTGGGCATTGCGAGCGTTTTTCTCTTTCTCTTGTAGCGCCTCACATTGGCCGGTCAGTTTGTCGAACCTGCTGGCGACTTCGAGGGCGGCCTGAACGTCTTCCTCGAGACCACCCGCCTGTTGCTCGGCCTGGAATTGTTCGTTCCGCAAATCTTCAATTCGGCGGCTGGCTTCGTCGAAAAGAGTCAACCGCTCGGTAAGCTCCGCACGGCGTTGGATCAGCGATTCGTAGTCTTCCTGCAGCTTTACCAGCGGCGGAGCGCTCGCTCCGCCCTTCAGCTTGCCCGTGGGCGTAAAAATCTCGTTATAGCGCTTCGCCACGTGTTGCTCAATTTCCTCTCCACCCGGTCCGGCGAGCTGCGCGCCGAGCGAATCGTGGATGGTATTCCGCGTCCCATCTGATAGTTCTTCGATTTGTAACGACCCTTGCGTAGCCCACAGTACTTGCGCGAATCCCCAATGGTTGGTCGATCGAGATTTGCGCTTTGAAGGCGCGTCGGATTTCAGCAATTCACGCAACGACTCGTCGGCGCTCTTGCCTTCTGCAAGCGGTGTGAATTGCCCTCCTTCTCGCCGATACAAACATGTCTGGGGGTTTTCCAAGAACTGTTTGTGAACTTGGTAATCAACATCGTTGTGTTGGAATTCAATCTCGATTCGAGGTGATAGCGAGCGGCCCCATGGTCGAATCGATTTTATATCCGCGGCCGAACTACCGTATGGATCGAACAAACCCCGCGCCAGTGCCCAAAGCAGCGTCGACTTGCCGCTGCCGTTGGGGCCATGCACCACGTTCAACCCTTCGCTTAGTGGGCCGATTTCGACCGGGTCGGCGAAGCATCGCCAGCCTTGCACACGGAGGGATCGTAAAATCATGCCCGCACCTCGTGCGCGATGCGATATAGCTCCAACAGCGCCCGCACGGCAACCTGCGGCGTCGCCCCTTCCGGCCGTGGGCCGGCGAAGCTGGCTTCGCTTAGTTCGTGCAAGCGCTCCGCAACCGATCGGGCAACGCCGACCGGCACTTGGGAATGCCATGAATTGTCGCTTGGTTCCGGTAGTAGGGCTTGGCTGTCGACGCGCCCGTAGAGAAATCGCGACGGCACGATTTCCTCAATCCGCTTCAGTTCGGCAACTTCATCACCGCGCAAGATTCCGCTTAGTTGAACGCGCAGCAACGTCAGATCGGACGCTTCCATCGCTTCAATGCGATCGCTTAGCCGTGTCAGGTCGCCTGCTTCCATCACTCGGCCGTCGTCGCCGTCGATCGTTTTCCAATGCAGGCCGCCGGTGCGAATCGCGGTCAGCCGCGGCGGAGACCCACGGCCCGAGATTTCAACCAACACAGCATTGCCGCTGTCGCGTTCGCCGAATTTTGTCGTCTCGTGCGTGCCGCTATAGGCAATGCGCGGCGCGCCTTCGGAATCTTCGATCGGCCCGAACGAATGCCAATGGCCTAATGCCAGATAGTCCAGTCCACATGCCGAAGCCGCATTGCGTGGAATCGGATAGTCTGGCTCGCTCATCGGCAACCCTTCGACATTGCCATGCGCCAGCCCGATGGCAATTCCGGCAGACTGGTGCGCATCAATCCAAGCAGTGGGATCATGCGTGGAATACTTCTCATGCAAAGCACAAGGGAACAGCGTGGCCCCCGGAGCTTCCACTGGCTTCGACTCTTTGAGGACATTCAAGTTGGGGTGCGATCCCCACACCGTGTGTTGCCATACCGAACCCGGCACGAACGGGTCATGGTTGCCAGGAATTATGAAAACCGGCGAATTGCACGCTCCTAGGATATCACCCACCTGTTGGACGAGCCGACGGTCGACTGCGTTGTCTTCGAATGTATCGCCCGCAACCACCAGAAAGTCAGCTTCATGTTCTTTGACCGCCTCCACGACTCGCCGGGCGGCTGCCAGTCGCTCGTCGCGCACGCGCTGCCCCACGATGCCAACGTGCGCCGCCAGCATTCCGATTTGCCAATCTGCCGTGTGGATAAACTTCATACGTGTGGAATCTCAACAATCGTGCCGTCTTTGACCATCAGTAGCCGCGCTGATATCGCATCAAGCGGCAGCTTGAAAATTCGGCTGGCCGCTTCGCAATATGCGACCAACTGATCACGATGCCGCTCGGCGGCTCCGTCGATAACTGCATCGGTTTTGAAATCGATGATGTCGGCGGCGGCGAGGGTTTCGCCATCATACAGCAAAACCAGGCGGTCGATGCTGCCGGTCACCAGGCTGCCTTCGTGCGAGTGGGCGAAGTCGTGCTCACAGCGAACTTTCGCGGTCAAGTCCGCATCGTACGCCGCGCGGCTGAGCAGTTTCTGCGTATCACCGAGCTTCAGCATCTTGAAGAACTCGTCTAGCACTCGATCGACATCAATCACCCCGGACGCGTCGCCGGCAACGACGCGGCGTAGGGCTTCGCGATCGGGCGGGCCATCGTCCAACCATTGAATATGTTCGAAGCAGGCGTGGATCAAACTGCCGCGGTCCTTGGCGAAAGTGTTTTCGGCATCGGCGAAGATCTCGGCCAACGGCCGCGCCTTCGCCGCGTGCAACCTGCTGGGCGCGACGCGGTCGAGTGAACGGGTCGCCCCGTCCGTCGGCGGCGCAACGCGAACTTCCAGTGGTTCCGGCGGCATTGAAGGCGCGCTTCCCGTGCTCTTTTCGTCGACTTCGATATCATCGCCTGGGTTTTCAAACCAGCGCGCGTCACCCGCTTCCCAAATCATTTCGCCGGCGCGCACGGGGTCGGAACTCTTGAGCGCACAACGTAATAGCCCGCTGAACTTCGCCGGCACACTCTTTTCCTTCTCACTACTGGGCGGGATGATCATGTGCAGGGCGTGGATCGCCCGCGTGAGGGCGACGTACAGCACACACGCCGATTCGGTCACGCTGCGGCGGGTGTCGGCTTCGATCATCTTCTGAAATTCAACCGGCAACAGCGGCTGCAAATCTTGCGAGACATATTGGAAGATGCAATCAATCGGCCCGGCCGGGTCGTCGCGATGTACGACGAACTTCGGCGTTTGCCGAGTGAGGCTCGCGTCCAGCTCAGGCAAGACGACGATGTCGAACTCCAAACCCTTCGCCCGATAGATAGTGGTCACGCGGACAGGGTGGGCGGTTGGATCGGCGACCCGTTGGCCGGCGACTGTGCGAACAAAGTCGCGCGTTCGCAGCGTGGCGGTTCCTTGAAACACGTAGGCTAGTTCGACGAGTTGCTTCAAGCGGCTCAGTTCACGGGCGTTACATTCGGGGGCCAGCACTTGCGTCCAGTGGAATACCGTTGGGCCGTAACCATCTTCCAACAGCGACCGCCGCACGTCGCGCGAGGCCGCCAGCGCCCCGCGCTCGTCGAAGCGGTGGCGAATGCCGAGATGCTGGCCCAACACCGAAGTTGCCAGGTGGTGCCGAGCGATCGTGTCGCCAGGATGGTCCGTCAACTTCAGCAGCGCCAGCACCAACTGCACCGCGGCCGAATCGGTCAGCGGGTTGCCTCCCTCTTCACTGGCGTTGATGCCAAGCTCGCGCAGTTCGTAGATCAGCGTGGCGATGGCGTTATTCGTACGGCAAAGCACTCCGATGCTGCGGCCAGGCGATTGCTCAACCAGCGACGCAATGTATTGTGCGGCGTAGCGAAGTGTCTCTCCGGATTGGTCGTCGGCATCGGCCGTCGCCGTGCGCAGGCACGCGTAGCCGTTGAGGTGGGTCGTCGCGGTCTCGTGATGCGGGAAAGTCTTTTGAAATTCGGCAACGGCCGGTTCACTGCGGCCCAAGTTTGGGTGCTTCAGCAAGTTGGTGAAAACCGTATTGACCGTGTCGATGATCACAGGCGAACTGCGAAAACTCTTGGCGAGCGATTCTTCGTGCACTTCGCCAAGCTGCGCCTGGACGGTATTAAAAATTTCAGCAACACCGCCCCGCCAACCGTAAATCGCTTGCTTGACATCGCCCACGCAGTAAAAGGAAGTAGTCTCGGCATCACCTTTGGTCTTTTTGGCGATCCTTTCCGCCAGCGGCCGAATCGCACTCCACTGCGCCGGCGAGGTGTCTTGGAACTCGTCGAGCAACAGGTGATCGATGTGCGAGTCCAGCCGAAACGCCAGCCCATCGGCGTCACCCAACTTGGCAACATCGACAACGGCCCGCGTGACGTCGTCGAACAACATCACCCGCCGGCGGTGCTTCAGCCGCGTGTACTGCTGGTCGAAATGCTCCAGGAACTGACGGGCACCGACAGTGAAATTGGCCGCCCTGCCCAACAGCAACGCCTTGGCGTGCGTGATGAGCGGCTGGTACACATCCTCGATGTGCGCTTCAATCGCGTGGCTGTAGTATTTTTCTTTCCCCTGCACAATCGCTTTGGCGATTCCCTTCGTGAGGAAGCCCTTCCAGTCGCCCGACAGCGCGCGGCTGTAATCGTCGTCGCGCCCTGAAACGAGCCGTTTGCCAGCCACCGGCAACTCCCGCAAATCTTCCAGCGCCGCTTCGAGCGCGGTCTCGTCTAACGCTTTGTAGCGCGGCATCTTCTCCCACGCGACGGCGTCGCTGCTGCGATAGACCTGATACAACTCCTTCACGGTATCGCGTAGCAGATCGCTCACGCGACGCTGCGCATCGCCCTGGGTGAGAAGGTTGACGAGCTGCAGCAGATCGGTTTCGTTTTGCGCAGCGAGCACCGCCTCGATGGCGTCGTCGCGCAGCGTGGCATCTTCGAATTCGTAGATCAT
>CALBTA010000349.1 GCA_937967755.1 uncultured Planctomycetaceae bacterium
ACCTCTGTACCTAGGCCAACACAGCGCGTCCGCAGTTCCACCCGCAAACTAAGATGCCGTGTTTGCGAGCGAATAGGTCCCTGCGAATAGCGATTCGTATAGCGCAGACTGAACGCGTGGACGTCGGTGTCGAGGTAACGGGTTTCGCCGTGCCGGTCGCGGTAGACGAATCCCTTGCCGGTATCTTGCAAGTAGCGACGCTGCCGGGCGCGCGAGAAGAGGTAGACCTCCAATGCCGCCGCGAAGACGATTGCCGCAAGCGCAAGAAAGATCGCCGCGAACAGATGCTGCTGCCACAACAGCAACAGCGCGAAACCCAACCCAAACAGGCCAACGACGCGCAACCCGTAAAACCACTTCGGGACGTGGCCGCCGCATTGGATGAATGGGTTCATTGCATCATCCGGGGCACGCTACTGCTTCGCGTTCAACGTCACCTTCCGCATCGCGCTTTCGATGGCTTGCAACCGCCGGCGAAGCTTCTGCGTGGCTTCGTCCACCTGCACACCGTCGGCGAAGTTGGCCGTTACCTTTTGATCGCCGAAGCTGAGGCTGATCGTGGTCGAAGCCCCGTCGGCAATTTGTTTCGGCGATTCCACGGGCTTGGCCGCTCCGATGGTTTCCGGCAATGCGGCCAGATCGTGTTCGGCCAGCGCGTCGGCCAGTTGCTTCACTTGCTCTTCAGAAAGGTTTCCCTTGCGCGGCTGCGCTCGCCCGCCGACGCCGTACGAACCGGTCCAGCTTCCGTCGGCGGCGATATCGATGCTCGTTTCCAGCCGCCCCGCGAACCCGCCCAGTTGCAAGTGCGACAGTTTCAGCGCGTGCTTTAGTTTTCCATCGGCGATGTAATCTTCCGGCTCCGCAGCTTCGCAAGGGGCGAAGGCGAAATTTCCGAGGGTAGCTGCGATTGCGAAAATCAACGAGCAATACAGCGATGGCCTGAACATGATTATTCCTTTCACGAAGATGAGATTTGCGTCAGCGGCCGCCGGCGCGGATAATATTCTGGGGCGGCGCACAACATCATACCAGCTTCCGCCTAAGTACGTTGAAATAACTGAGCGGGGAGGCGCTAGCCGCCGGCAGATGCCGAATCACCGGCGGCTAGCGCCTTGCCGCTCAATGTTGGGCGAAAGAGATCGGTAACGGGAATGATGCATCGCAAAAACATGATCGCGTTGGTACTGACCGCCAGCCTTCTCGCCGTCGCCGCGAGTGATGCCGGCGCGGAAGACGGATCCGAGGCACCTCCGTACAACCCCTATGCGAAAGTCCTCGCCGAGGCGAATATCGAGCCGACGCTCACGGGCGTCACGGAGTATCTGCAATCGCTCGTTCCTTCCGCGGATGAGTTGGCCGAGCGCGACGCCCGCGTGGGCGCTTTGATCGCGCAGCTTGGCGCGTCCAACTTCGCGCAACGGGAAGAGGCGATGCGGAAGCTCGCCGCGATGCCCGATTTGCCGCACGACAAGTTGCAAGCCGCGGCTGCGTCGGACGATCCGGAGATTCGGTGGCGAAGCGAGGCGGTGATCAAAATGGCGTCGCGCCCCAACCCGTTGCCCGAAGCGGTCTGCCGCACGATTCACATTCTTTCAATTCAGGGTGCCGCGCCAGTCTTGCTGAAGGTGATTCCGCAGCTAGGCCCGGCGCACGTTCGCCGCGCCGCGGAGGAAGCACTGATCTCCAGCGCACGCGCGGAAGACGCGCCGCTACTGAAAGCCGCGCTGGCCAGTGACGATACCGCGCTCAAAGCGGCGGCGATTACTGCACTCGGCGCCGCGCTGGGCGAAGAGGCGCTCGCCGACATCCGACCGCTGCTGGAGAGCGAGCAGATCGAAGTGAAACAAGCCGCCGCCAAGGCGCTGGCGAATATGGGTGACCGCGACGTGCTGCCGGTGTTGTTGGAGTTGATCCAGCACGACGATGTAAATGTGCGGGCGAGCAGCATCGCCATCCTGCGCGGGCTGACGGGAAAACAGTTCGGCATGCTGGCGTACGATGCAGCCGACAAGCGAGCGGCCGCGGCTGAAAAATGGCAAAAGTGGATTGACGACGAAGGCGGCTCCGCCGAACTCACCTTCCCGCTGCCACGTTTCGCCCAGCGGCCGGAAATTGGGCATACGTTGATCTTGGTCTATGGAAAGCACAAGGCGATTGAACTGAATGCCGCGGGTGAAACGGTTTGGGAAAAGAACGACTTGAATTACCCCTGGGCCGTACAGCGGCTTGACAACGGCAACACGGTGATCGGTTCGTACCGCGGTAAGTATGTCGTCGAATTCAATCCGGCCGGTGACGAAGTGTGGCGGAAGGACGGCCTGCCGGGCGGCGTCTTTGGGCTACAGCGGCTGCCCAGCGGCAACACGCTGCTGGGTTTGCACAGCGCGAAAAAGGCAATTGAGATCAACCAAGAGGGCGAAACCGTGTGGGAAGCAACGTTCGCCGGCCAGCCGATGGGCGTTCAGCGGCTGGCCAACGGCAACACCATGGTCGCCTTGCACAGCGGCAACAAGGTGGTCGAGGTTGACCGCGAGGGAAAAATCGTTTGGGAAGTTAGCGACGTGAAAATTCCCCGCACCGTGCAGCGGCTGGAAGATGGTAATACGCTGGTCGGCGATTCGAGCAACCAACGGGCCGTCGAATTCGACAGCGACGGCAAGGTCGTTTGGACTTACAAGGCGTCAAGCAGCGTCTACGAAGCCCGCCGGCTTTCCAACGGCAACACGCTGGTCAGCGACGGCAACCGCGTCGTCATCGTCAACCGCGAAGGCGAAGTCATGTGGGAAAAGCAGATCAGCGGCTGTGGTCGGGCGATTCGGTTCTAAAATATGAAACTATCCGAAGACCTCGGAAGCAGCACGAAGTGCCAATCCGGCCAGAAGTTTTCAATAGGCTCGTAAGTGATAACCACAGCGGTCACCGTAGCGGCCAGCGGCGCGATGCCTCTTGCGCCGCGTCTTCCAGCGGTTGAATCCCGCGAATACGTCCGCGCGGAACCAGTCCGTCGTTAGCAATCGGGCGGTCGATTTGATGGACCCCGACATTGCCAGCCGCGTCGCGTACTTCCAGCCGCAGGTAAATCTGTGCGGGAACGCTGCCATCCACCCGCCACTGATATTGCCCGCTGTTTTCCAGCCCTGCCGCCAGGGTTGTCCACGGGCCGCGCGGGTTGTCGCTGAACATCAGCGTGATGGGGCGCGGGCTTAGCACTTCGTCTTTCGCTTCCCAAAAAATTGAAAGCGTGCCGACTTCCTGGCCGCGCCCGTAACGAGCCGACGTAATCGCGGCATGCGGCGGGGTTTGGTCCAGCCCGATCCAGACCTCAGCTTCGTCTCCGCTTTGTGGAATCTCGCCGCTGAGGCCGTTGCCGCTCTGCACGACGATGCGGAACCCGTACATGCCTTCGTCGGCAATCTCAATCGGAAAGGGGCTGCGGCGGTCTTCATCGACGGCCCACTGTTGCCAAACGCGGCCGCCGTCGCGCGTCGCCCAAAGCTGTACGCTGGCAACGCCCGAAGGACCGACTCCGTCGAGGTCGTACGCCAGGTTGAACCTGTTGTGTTGGGTCATTTGCGGCCGTTCGCCCGGCGGCAGTTGGAACGGAGCGATGACTTGATGCGCTACTTCGCCTTGAATCTCGGCCTGCTGGGGAACCGGCTGGTGAGTTTCTTGAACTTTCGGTGTCCGGTTGAGCACTTCGTCGGCCGGCCATTGGATCGATGGATGGGATTCCGGCCGATCGTTCTGCGCGAGCGCGGGCCGTTGGCCCCTGGCTAGATTCGGTAGTTGCAGTTTGCGTTGCACGACGTTCATGTTCCCTGCCCGGTCTTGCACTTCGGCCCGAACTTCCAATCCGCTGCCATGCCGCTGCGGCCACCACGATGTCGTACCGCCAAGCTGGGTGCGCTGCTCTCCGCGCGGAAGTTCCACGGCGCCGGGCTGCCACTGTTCGGCGTTGTCGTGGCGGAAGAAGACTTTGAAGCTGTCGACCACCAGGTTCGGATCAGCAATCGCCCATGTCGTTTGCACTTCGCCCGAAGGCCCGACGCCCGCGTTCAAATCGAGCCGCGGCCCAACGGTGTCAACCAACACGCGAAGTTCTGGCCCGTGCACGCGCTGCGCTGGGGCCGACGCGGTGACCGTTCGCGAAGCAAACCAGTACTCGCCATCTTGCTGCGCGCGGAAGTCGAACTTTCCAGCACGCGGGGTTTGGCGGCTGTAAAGTTGCCAGCTTCGCCCACGATCGGCGGAAACGTAGAGGTGTACTTCAACGGGCTGTCCGCTTGACGTTTCGGGGGCGGTAAAAGGAATCGTAAAGAAGTTCTGCCGCGTTGCCAGCGGCGCGTCGGAGGGCGATTGCGCAGCGGCAAGCGACGGTCCACAAAACTGCGCCGCCACGAGGGCTATCACTGCGAAACTGAGCACTCGCATTCCAAATCGACCATCATCGAATACGAATCACCTTGCACACCGTGTGTTCATCCGTTGGTATCGGCGGCATCCCTGGCAGCGATTAGCCCGCAGCGCGTGATAGCGTAAGCTGTACGGGTTGCCGAAACCTTGCCGCTGTAAAACATTCCCCACGGTCTTCGCGTCCAGGGTAAGGGTGGGCGGCCCACGGCCAGCCGGCACGCTCGAACCAATTTACAAACTGATGAGCACAAATTATGATATCGCTACAACCCTCCTAGATTGTCGGCTGCACATGTGCCAGTGTCGTTGCCGGCTTCCCCCACCATCACCCTGCCTTAGCTCGGAGCCCTCCATGAACTTTCGTGCCACCATTTTTCATTTTCTCGCGATCACCGCGTTGTTTCATTTGCCCGCGTTGGCAGGCGAATGGACGCAGTGGCGGGGGCCGCAGCGCGATGGGCATTCCGATGAGAAGAACCTGCTCGAGAATTGGGAGACCGCCAAGCCGAAACTGGTTTGGACGAAAGATGGCTTTGGCAAGGGTTACGCAAGCGTCACCATCGCCGACGGCACGCTTTACACCACGGGCAACTTCAGCGACGGCCAGGCCGTCGTGGCGGCCGATGCGAAGACCGGCGAAGTTGTTTGGAAGAAGTCACTGACATCTAGCCCGCCCAAGCACGGCTACGACGGTTCGCGCTGCTCTCCGTCGATCGACGGCGACCGGCTGTACGCGGTAACATCGGACGGGGCCATCCATTGCCTGAAGCGCGACGGCGGTGAGGTCGTTTGGTCGAAGAGTTTCAAAGCAGAGTGGAGCGGCCGCATGATGAGCGGCTGGGGCTACAGCGAATCACCGTTGGTCGACGGCGATTGGGTGCTTTGCACGCCCGGCGGCGCAGAGGCGATGATCGTCGCCCTGGATAGAGCGACTGGCAAAGAAGTGTGGAAGGCAGCCGTGCCTGATTTTGGTACTGGCAAAACCCGTAAGGGCGATCCGATCAGAAAAGGCGCTGGTTACTCGTCGATTGTCGTCTCCGAAGGCGCTGGCGTGAAGCAGTACGTCACGCTCGTCGGCCAGGGGCTGATCGGCGTGCGGGCCAGCGACGGCAAATTCCTGTGGGGCTATGAAGATGTCGCCAACAAGACCGCCATCATCCCCACTGCCATTTGCGAAGGCGATTTCGTCTTCGGCAGTTCCGGCTATGGAACGGGTGCCGCGCTGTTGAAGCTAGAGTCGGACGGCCAAGGCGGCGTGAACGCTAAGGAACAGTATTTCCTGGACGCCAAGAAACTCCAGAATCACCACGGCGGCATGGTCATGGTCGGAGATTACATTTACTGCGGCCACAACCACAACTCGGGTTTTCCCATCTGCGTCGAGTGGAAAACAGGCGAAGTGAAGTGGATGGACCGCGGCCCCGGCAGCGGGAGCGCGGCGGTGCTGTTCGCCGACGGGAACCTTGTATACCGCTACCAGAACGGGACCGTTGCGCTGATCGAAGCCACGCCTGAAAAATACAACCTGAAAGGCACGCTTGAGCCGGACTATCAAGAAGGCAAGACCTGGGCACACCCGGTCATCGTCGACGGCAAACTCTATCTGCGTGAGCAAGATAAACTGATGTGTTACGACGTGAGTTCGTAGCGGAGCGCAGGAAGGGATTGTATCCCGTCGTGCATGCCACTCGTTGCGCTGGTCAGGTTACAAACCCGACCTACTACTCACCGGCGAATCCGATAGTTTTCGTCAATGATGATGATTGCATCGGGGTCGTCGTCGACCGGGATCAATTCGGCCTCAATCACCATGTCGGCATCGTCGCTGCCCGTGGGCGGATGCGAAGGGGGTGTTTGCGAAGGCTGAACGACGTGCCCCTTTCGCAACGGTGCCGATTCGACGGTGGCAGCGGAAATATCGTCCAGCGGCGCCGCCGGTGTTACGGGCATTGGCTTGTCGGTGTGGATGATTTTCTGGGTTTCGATGGCCGTTACATCGGGCGCGCGGTCTTCGATTTCGACGCCGGACGTTTGAATCGCGGCGGTCTTCAGCGCGGTCACGTCCTTCGCGCGATCGACGATTTCCCGGCTTTCTGCTTCAATCGCAGGCGTGTCGATCGCGCTGATGTCATCGGCGTTGTCGGTAATTGCTTTGACTTCGACATAACCTGGAACACTTCCCTCATCTCGCTGCGACGCCGTCTTCACCTCTGGCGATTTCAGTCGCGAAACCGCTTGCCGCTGTGCCGGTTCCCCCAGGGCCGTCGGTTCTGGTAGCGACGAGATAGGCTGCGACATGGACGAAAACTCCAAGTCCGATCCCGCCTCCAAATTCATCCCCATGGAAAGGGAGGACGAAGAAGACAGTTTCGCCGCCGCCTGCGATTCCCGCGATGTTTTCACCGACGGCGCGGTCACAGGAGCCGTGCTCGTCCGCGCGGGAGCGGCAGGCTCTTTGACCTCCGACACGTGATCATCACGGCGTGTCGCATCCTCAATCCGCACGAACTCGTGGCGAAGTGCCACGTCGTAATTGCGCGGGTTGTCGCCCAGTCCGCTGTATAGAACTTCGGATTTCCCGCCACGGAAGTCGGCCGTGTAGATGCCGACCACCAATTCCGTGTCGCGGTCGTGCCGGTTAATGGTCACGCAGGGAACGACAACCACCAGCGAGTGTGGGTGATGCTTCGCCCCTTCGATATCCGCGATGGCCGACTTGGCTTGCAGTCGGGCGTTGGCGACGGCCGCCAACAAACTGCGGTAACGCGGCTCTACGACGCTGGCATCTTGCAGCAGGGCGATGCGATCTAATTCCCCGCTGCGCAGCAGTTGAGAGATTTCGTCAACCGCCGGCAAACGCCCTCCTGACAGCGCCGCGTGCAGCGCTCCGCAGAAGTGGGATGCCTCGTTGTAGCGGTTCTTCGTGCCGTAGCAAACTTCATTGCCTTCGCGCGTGACAGCCACATGCGAGTTGAGTTTCACCAACAGCAGTTGCGTTTCGGATTTGTCCCGGGCAGCGTTGTCGTCGAGGTTGGCGGTGAAATGGTTTTCCGCCAGCGCTGCGCTGCCAACTTCGTAGCGGGCACCCAGGTTGGCGGTGCGAAAGGGGCTTTTGAGTGAATACTTCAAGCCGGGCAGCAGGTCTTCGGCAAACCATTGTTGGAACGATTCAACACACTCGCGCTCGCACTCATCGCTGCAGGTGACATGCATCGCCCCAACCGCCGCCGAGTCTTCACCGCGTGCGAAATCGCGCAGTGCGCGGGCGTTCACATCCAGCGGGTTTTCCTTGCCGATCAGATCGATCAAGCCTCTCATGGCGAATCCTCGCGAAGTATTCTGCTCATCTGGCCAATTCCAAACACTACCTTTCCAATGTACCACGCGAAGGCTGAAAACGCATTCTTTGCCTTTTTAAGCCGCTGCGAGATAATGAAGTATCGATTCGCTGACCTCGAACTGGGAGCAAATCATGAACATCAATGGCATTTTGTTTCCGACCGACTTCTCGCACACGGGCGATAAGGCCTTGGCGATGGCCGAATCGCTCGCCCGCGATAGCGGGGCGAAGATTCACATCGTGCATGTGGAAGAACCGCCCACGGCCTACGGCGGCGGCGAGATGTACTACGGCATGTTGGAGCCTGACCTGGAACACCTGAAGGAATTGCTTGCCAAGGTGAAACCGAAGGATCCGCAAATCCTGTTCGAGCACCACATGGTGACCGGCGAACCGGCCGATGCAATTAGCCGATTCGCGGAAGACCACGATATCGACCTGATCGTGATGGGAACGCACGGGCGCACCGGTTTGCTGCGGCTGCTGATGGGCAGCGTTGCCGAAGCAGTGGTGCGGCGATCAAAGTGCGCCGTGCTAACGGTGAAACCGGCCGACGATGATTCGTCCGGCTAGTTGAAACCGCGATACCCTCCGATCGCTCGCAAGACTTTTTGAATAGACACTCTCCACTAGCTGTTATCGCCGCAAAATTGCCTTAGAATCACTGGGGCGGGGCAGTTGAGACTCCGGCGACGGTTTCGATTTTGGGGAGAACGACATGATCATCTTTGGCTCGCGTACCATGACGTCCTCGCGTGGGGGCGGGGTGTTTCATTGCCCGCGTTGCTCGATGCAGCGGAATTACGATCACAAACAACTGAACCGGTGGTTTACGCTTTATTTTATTCCGTGCATTCCGATGGGCAGCGCCGGAGACTATATCGAGTGCATCTCTTGCGGCGGAACGTACGGCAGCGAAGTGCTCAGTTACGACCCGGCGGCCGATCGGGCGGAGACCTACGAACTGATCCGCCGGCTGGTCGTGCTGGCCTTGGTGAAAGCCCAGCGAATGGGCCCGGAAAACATCGCCGCGCTGCGCAACGCCATGCAAGACTTGACCGGCGACTTCGTCACGGAGGAACAAATTCACGACGACGCCCGGCACGCCCAACAGGCGAACGTTCACCTGGCCGAAGTGTTCCGCAGCCAAGGTAGCGACTTCAACGCCGATGGAAAGGTTTACCTGCTGCAAGTCACGCGCGATTGCCTGGCGGCCGGCGGTGAGTTGGGTTCGATTGAACGGCAAACGCTTGACGAAGCGGCAGGCGCGATCGGAGTGCCGCGGGATATCGTCGACCAAATCGTGACCCGGCCGCAGCAATGAGTTGGAACGACTTAAGAACGGCTCAAGAATGACTTCGTCGACAATCCCCTCTCCCGCTGGGAGAGGGTAGGGTGAGGGCAAAAGTAAATGCCGAAGTTATTCTTGAGCCGTTCTTTAGAGCGTCGCCTGCGCGGCACGATCGCCTTGTTGTTTGCCGTTGGCTTGAATACGCTGGCACTTGGCGGTGTGCTAACGGCGGTCCGTGGGTTCGACATGGCGGCGCACCCTGGGGCACTTGCCTTGATTCTTCTCTCGAACTGGTGGATCGTTGTCGAAGCGAATTCGACGACGGCCCGATTCCCCACGTCACCTAATAAAGGGACCCATGCTGACCTGGTAGCTGGCCGGTTGGCCGTCGCCACGGGGCTGGCCTTGTTTTTGATCCTTCTGGTTGCCTTGCTCGCGGCGCACTCGCCGCCAGTTTGGGCAATGGCCGTTGGCGTGGTGGCATTCCTGATCGGCATCGGATTGCGGTGGACCGCCATGGTTCAGTTGCGATCATCGTTCAAGACCGAAGTCTCGATTACCATCGATCAGCCACTGGTGCGGACGGGAGTCTACCGCTATCTGCGGCACCCCTCGGAAAGCGGCCTGCTGCTGATCGGATTGGGCGCAGCGATGATCGGGTTGAGCCTGCCTGCTCTTTTGATTTGGGCAGCAGCTCTGTTGCCGCTCTCGATCCTTCGCATTCGCTTGGAAGAACAACAATTGCGAGCCGGTTTCGGCGAGCGCTATCGCCAGTACGCGAAACAATCGGCGGCGCTGATTCCTAAGGTCTACTGAACTGGGGCGAAGTTGGACTTGCTTTTCGACTAACCCACGCGCCCGAAGCAAACCAGGCACATGTCGTCACCTTGGGGTGCGCCGCGCATGAATCGCTGAACGTCGTCGATGATGTCCTTGCCCAACGTCGCAACGGCGCTGCCCGCCGCGCCGCACCGCTGGCGGATGCGGTCGATCGAATAGAGTTCGTCCGCCGGGTCGGCAGCTTCGTTCACCCCGTCGGTGTACATCACAACCATCTCACCGGAACCGAGTTCGATCGTCAGTTGGTCGTACTCAACATCGTCCATCACGCCGACTGGCAAGCCGGTTTCGTTTTCGCCGACTTCGACTACGTCGCCGTTGGTCCGGCGGATCATCGTCGGCATGTGGCCGGCGTTCGCGACTGTGAGGGTGTGGTTGGCGGGGTCGAGCACGCCCAACCAAAAGGTGACGAACCGACCTTCGATTCCGATTTCGCCGAAGGCATTGTTCACTTGCGCGAGCGCCTCGCCCGGTTCAGCGCCGCTGGCCAGGCAGAAGCGAACCTGCGAAGAGAGCCGGGCCATCAACAGCGCGGCGGCCACACCGTGCCCGACGACATCCGCCACGACAATGGCGTACCGCCCGGCGGAAAGCGGAACGTAGTCGAAGTAGTCGCCGCCGACCTGGTTGGCCGCTTCGTAGAAATGGTAAAACTCGTACGCCGAAATCCCAGGGGCATGTTCCGGCACGATGCCACGTTGCACCATGCGGGCCAGTTCCAAGTCGCGGTCCAAGTCCCGCTGTTTGAGGGCCTGCTCATACAACTTCGCATTGTCAATCGCGATACCCGCTTGCCCAGCGATGCTGGCGAGAATATCCAGGTCTTCGGCTTGAAACCGCTTCCGCTGATCGAGCGTATCGATCTGCAGCGCGCCAAAGGCGTTGCCATCGCCGTCGATCAACGGGGCGCACATCATCGAGCGGATGCTGAAATTTGCGATGCTCGCGCTCATCTCGAACCGCGAATCGCTCGACGCATCGGCTGACAGCACAGCCTCTTTGGTATCGATCACCTTGTGAACAATCGTACGGCTGATTCGCAGTTCTTCGTCCGAATCTTCCCGCCGCAGCTTTGTCCACTTGGGGATCAGGTTGCCCTGTTCGTTCTTGAGAATGATAAATCCCCGGTCGGCCTGGACGAAGATTTTGAACAGTCCTTCGAGCACTTTCGGCAGCACATCATCCATCGCCAGGCGGCGACCCAGGTGACGATTGATCTCGACGATCGCATTCAACTTCGCTTCGGCGCTGGCCGCCAGTTGAATAGTCCCGCTGCCCGAGGATACGCCGATCGTATCCATGATCTGCGTGCCGCTGTTCTCTTCGTCGTCGACCATCCGCGCCCCTTGCGAGGAATCGTTGGCACGGGGCGGCTGTTCTTTCGGTTGCTGCTCGTTGCGGAACAACAAGGTCACATCGCAAATTTGCAGTTGGTCGCCGTCGTTGAGCAACAGGCGGTCGGTCACCGGCAAGTCGTTCAACAGCGTGCCGTTGCGGCTCTTCAAATCCAGCAGGAAGTAGCCGTCGGCGTGCCGCTCGATCTTGGCGTGCTTGCGGCTGACCGCGCCGACGTCCAGCACCAACTCGCAATCAGGGTGCCGACCCATCACGACCGAAGGGGTCTTCAGTTCATGGCGGTGGCCAGCGTCGGGGCCGTCGATGATTTCTAAATGGGCCATGGCTTGCAGAGGGTCGAAAATCGCGCAGGAGAACAAGGGGGCGGATGGAAAGTATCCGCCGGCGGGATCGGCAACGGGGCACCACGAGGGTTGGGAGAAATCCGCTGCCAAGTTCGATTTTACTTCGCCAGAATCGACACCGTCAACTAGAACGAACCAGGGCCCCCCGGTTCGACCTCTGCGCCGCTATGCGTTAAAATTCCCGAACAAAGGCCAAGAGCACCAGTTTCACTGGGGTGTAGTGAAATGGCATCACGACAGATTCTGGTTCTGTTTTTCTAGGTTCGAGTCCTAGCACCCCAGCCTTTAGCTGTAACCGTCGGATGGTTTTGACCACTTCTTGCAATTGGGCGAGGACGGAATGAACTGAAAAAAGGTAGCTATGTGAATGCCTCATTAGACTCCGCCAGCGGCGCCACGGCGCCACTACCTGTTCAAGCATCGCCCCTGGACCTTTCCTCAATCACAGACTGGTTACGTCGCGCTCCGCGGTGGCCTGCGGGCATGCAACTGCACGACGTGAGTATCCACCGCATTTGGGCTGGCGGATCGGGACGCGTCTGGTTTGAGCTTAGCTTGGAACTGTCGTTAGACGGGCAAAAGCGTCGCTGCCTCTTGCAAGGCGGCTGTTCAACCGATCTCAAGCACCGCGGAGACCGAAACGAACCGCGGCTTACCGAGCATGGCCTGATGGGATTGCGCATCTATGATCGGGCAGCAGGTTTGTGGATCTGCACGCCAGATCGCGACCCCAAGGTGAGGGCAATCAAGAAGTTGCTGAGCCGAAATAGAATCGGCGCGTTGCTCGAGGGCACTCGTGCAGCCGACGATCTGAAATTCGAGCCTTCCTCGTCAATGCCACGAGTTGAAATCGTCGCCTACCGCGCCAGCAAGCGGTGCGTCTTACGGCTGACAACCACGCACGAAGGAAAACCCAATACGATTTTTGCCAAGGCTTTCAAACGCGCCCGGCGCGAAGATGAGTTAGAAGTGCTGCGCCGGCTTGATGACGATCTGCAAGGGCGGGGAGGGGGAATGGTGCGCATTCCCCCAATTACCGGCCATCTTCCCAAAGACCGGTTGACCTTTGTCACGGCTGTTCCCCAACCTTGTGTTCGGTTGAGAACTTCCGGTGACGACCTGACTTTGGCCGCTCGGCTTTTATCGCTCTTGCACTCTTCAACGATCACCGTCAGCAGAACGCACGGCGTTGACGACGAACTCGCGTCGTTGCGCAGACGCATGCGAGAGCTGCAAGCACTCCAACTACCTTACGAACTCTTCGAGCAACTAGTGCCCGCAATTGAAGCCGCTATGGGCTGCATCGGCGGACCTGGCCATTCGCTGGTTCACGGCGCTTTTCACACAGCTCCAGTTCTCAAGAGCCGGGGGCAATTGTGGCTCTTGGATCTCGAAACGTTGGCGCACGGTCACGCGGAAGTCGACCTGGCGAAGTTTGTTGCCCGGCTATTGTACTCTTCAAAAAACGACGGCTCTTGGCTCACACCCGGGTGGGAAAAGGCGCAGTTCTTTCTTGGGCAGTACCGCGCCGTTGAGGGTCAAGTCAACGAAGCAGCGATTCGTTTCTTCTTGGTATGTGCCATGGCGAAGCACGGCGCATCGGAGTTGACCAAAGGCAGGCCGCAGGAGCATGTCGATCGCTATTGGCGTGTAGCGCAAGAGATTGCCCTCGGCACGAGATTGCCCTTGTAACATGCTGCCCCGTTGCTCGCGTCAAACAGAGCCTCAATGTGCTCGCGTTTTTCGTGTATATTCGTTGTTGACGCTCCGCCCCGACAAATCATCGTAATGCCGAAGAAAAAGAGAAAGCTGACTGATGTCCTGCCTGGCTTTTGGCAGGTCATGCGTTACTTCTGGCCGTATACGTATCGGCAAAAGCACCTGGTGGCCGGCTCGATGGGGGCGCTCATTGCCAGCTTGTTGTTGCGATTGTTGGAACCGTGGCCTCTGAAGTTGATGATCGACTATGTCGTCTTGGCCAACTGGGGCAGCAGTGAATCAGGGCCCGCCTGGGCGCAAGGGTTGAGTACGACCTGGGTGCTCGTCCTTCTATCGTTGGCGGTCGTTGTCATTGCCGTGTTGCGTGCGATGGCCGCCTTCGCGGCGAATGTGGGTTTCTTCATCGTCGGCAATCGCACTGTGTTGCGGCTGAGAGAAGTCGTCTACCGCCACATCCAAAGCCTTTCACTTTCGTTTCACCGCAAATCGAAGAGCGGCGATCTAATCACGCGAATCACGCGCGACGTCACGATCTTGCGAGACGTCGTCTCGACGGCTGTGTTGCCTTTGGCCACCAGCATCGCGATGTTGTTCTTAATGCTAGTCGTGATGGTTTGGGTACAGTGGCAATTGACCCTCTTGGCGCTGGCGGTCGTGCCGCTTTTTTGGGTGACGACTATTCGCATCGGGCGGAAAATTCGAGAGACGGCGCGCAAGCAGCGCCGCCGCGAGGGGGCGATTGCTTCCGTCGCGGCGGAAGTGATCGGCGCGATTGACACCGTTCAGGCTTTGTCGCTGGAGGATATGTTCTCCAAGAAGTTTATGGCGGAGAACAGCCGCAACCAAAAGGAGGAACTCAAAGCCAGCCGGCAGTCGGCGCGCCTGGGCCGAACAACCGATGTGCTGTTGGCAATCGCGACCGCGCTGGTCCTCGGCTACGGCGGACACCTTGCTTTGAAAGGCAGCATGACTCCCGGCGACCTGATGATCTTCGTGATCTATCTTCGCCGCGCGTTCAGGCCCGCACAGCAGTTCGCAAAATACACAGCACGGCTAGCAAAGGCCACCGCCGCTGGCGAGCGCGTGATCCAAGTGCTGGAAGTAGTACCCGAAATCCAAGACCGCCCCGATGCGATAGAAGCCCCGCCGCTTGACGGCGCGGTCGAACTTCGCGATGTAACTTTCGGCTATGACGAGGCCCGCCCGGTACTTCGCAATGTCCAACTCGATGTTGAGTCGGGAAATCGCGTGGCGATCGTCGGCTCTTCGGGAATCGGGAAGACCACACTGCTGGGTTTGATCATTCGCTCGTACGATCCGAACCAGGGCGAGGTGCGCATTGACGGCCGCGATCTCCGCGATTACCAATTGGCGTCGGTGCGCCGGCAGATCAGCGTCGTACCCCAGGACACGACGCTGTTCGCTACCACCGTGCGTGAGAACATTGCCTGCGGTTTGGAAGGCATCGATGCAGATGACGTCGAAGATGCGGCGCGGTTGGCGAATGCTCATGAATTCATAGCGCGGCTTCCACAAGGATATGAAACGGTGTTGGGTGAACGAGGCGTGACGCTTTCGCGCGGCCAGCGTCAACGGATCGCCATCGCTCGAGCCGCCGTACGGGCCACACCCATCTTGATCTTGGACGAACCAACGACAGGGTTGGACGGAACCAATCAGCACGAAGTTATGGAAGCGCTCCAACGCCTGATGAAAGGGCGGACCGTTTTTCTTGTTACACACGACATGGATGTGGCGCAACGTATGGATCAGATCATTGAATTAAACGACGGGCGACTCAAAAGCTGGCCCCTGGCGGATTCAACGGCATCGCAGACTGTTCAAACGCTAGCTCTTGACAAGATTTGACTCTAGGCATGGATCAGCCAATGAGTGACTAACGCGATCGGTTCGAGCCCTAGCACCCCAGCCTATTGTTCTTCCCGCCGAATACCCCAGACCCATAGCCCGTAGAGCGAATAACCCGCGAGGGCGAGCTTCGACAGCAGTAGCCAGGAGAAACCCTGGATGAATAGCATCAATATGCCGCCGAGCGTGGCGATTCCGATGTAGATCATCAGCGGGATGGCGACCCATTTCAGGTCGAACCAGACCAACAGCGAAAACAGCGCGAGCGACGCGTATAGCAACCCGAAGACGACCGCCCCTTCTGAAAAGTTGACATAAGCCAAGAACCCGCCGGCCAGCAGCCAAAGCGGCGTCAGCCAGGTTAAATCGCCGCCGGGGTTTTTGAATTGCATGCGTTAGTGCCGGAAGTCTTGTGGGCGAATGGCACCCGGGCAAGGCCGCCTACATATCATCTTCGCCCGGTGCCGGCGGCAGTTCGTCGAGGTCTTTTAGTTCATCCAGGCCGAAGGATGAATCTTCTTTCTCTTGAATGACGTCGAAACGGCCCAGGCGGATTTGCTTGTACTCATCTTCCGAAACGACGTAGTACCAGTTGGCGAACCGCTGGTTCAATTCGGCGACTTTCGCCTCGGCGGCGGCGCGCTTCTTGACGAGCGGATCTTCTTCAGCCGGCGGGCCGGTCGATTCTTCGCCAGTGGGTGGAACCGGGTCCGGCGGCATTGGCGTTTCATCATCGGTAGTCGTCGTGTCGCTTCCATCCGCGTTTTCTCCTTCGCCGGATTCGTCGGAACCCTCATCATCCGCCGAAGCATCCGTTTCATCACCGCTTGCGGCTTCGCCGGAATCCGCTTCCGCTTCACCCTCGCCGGAATCCTCTTCGGCTCCGCCGCCCGCGTTCCCTTCTTCACCGGTTTGCCCGCCAGCGCCCAAAGGCGGGCCGGGGAAGTCGACATTCGGCGGGGTCGATGGGTCTTCCATTTCCTCCGCGACCATTTGTTCCTCAGCCACCTTGGCGGAGACCAAAAGGTAGCGCGTCAATTTCGAGCCGTCGGAATCCTCGTCCCGCTCGACGCCGGCTTCGCGGCCGAAGCGCAGGATGTATTCAATCCCTTCCTCGGTTTGCACGCGAACTTCGCCATCGCTGGAGAGCAGTTCGCCCCGCATCGGGTAGAAGCCCTTTTCCGCCAGCAGCGGACCGACGGCCGGGTCGTTGATCAAATCGTCGTCCGACTTCACGCCCCCGACGATTTCCTTCGGCTTCGCCTCGACGTTGACGATTTTCAGGTTGTCAACGGCTCGCTTCAGCGCGTCGAGCTTCTCGCCGTTCAGTTCTTCATCCTCGGTCAGCTCCGAAGGGGCCAGGCGGTTGCCGCGCCGCTCGACCATGTCGGAGAAGACCCACTGCGAATCTTTGTTATCCCAATTGGTGGAGAGTTCGAACCGCGGCTCGTACAGCACCGCCTCGCGGGGGCGGCCGTCGGGGCCTTGGACTTGGGCGAGGTGAACGTTGTAGTCCTTGATGGTGACGCGGCGGATGTCTCCGCTGTTGATGTTCAACAAATCCGACGCGATCCAATCGGCGAAGTCTGACTTCAAGTCGTCGGACGAGATCGCCGCGGTATAGACGGTCGGTTCGTTCGCCTTGCGGACGAACCGCTTCGCTTGCCCGCTCTGGTCGTCGCGAACTTCCTTGCCGACGATCAATTCGGCAAGCTTCTTGCCTCCGGCATCCTGCAAACCGACCAGCATGCCGATGTCCTCCGCGTCGGCTTCCTTCACCGCGTCGCCCACGGGCGAAACGACCCCGTACAACCCGTGGTCCCCGGTCAATTCGCTGGCCACGTCGATCACTTCCAGATCGATCAGCTTGAGCGCGACGTTTTGAATGCGATCCTTGGCATCGGTCGCATCTGCCGGGTAGTCGTTGTGCGAAGCCAGCACCCACTGCTCGCCATCACGGCGGACGGTCAGTTCCACCGCCTTGCTTTGATCGGGGTCGAAGCGGGCGATGTGCAGCGCGTCGGCCGCGGTGGCGTCCTTTAGCTCTTCAGCGAACAACCGGTCGCCCGACTTTTGTTGCACTGGTTCAAACGATTTGGGGCGCAGGGCGAATGCCGCGATCGCCACCACAGCGGCGATTCCCGCGAAGATCAGCGTCTTTGTCAGTTCGTTCATGATTAGTCCGTGTTCTCACAGCGACGTATCGTCGCTCGTTAAGCGGTTGTGATGTTGGTTGAAACTCACACTATCGCCGCCGTTCTTGCGCGACTCCTTGCGATTCGCGCGTCCGCCGGGCCAGGAACACCGCGGCCGCGATCAACAGCGGCGGAATGGCTGGCATGATCACCGCCATCATTTTGAAGTAGTTTTGAATGCCCCGCTTCTCGATCGCCAGTTCGCGTTCGATGGCGTCGCGCTGCGCGGCAGACTGCGATTCGTGCCGCTCCGCCCGGTCTTGCAGACGCAAAGCGTTTTGCTCCTCCTGCATATCGCGTTTGTCTTCCAGTTCGCGAATGACCTTGGTGTCCAGCGTGCCCTTCTTTTGCGCCTCGGCGATCTCGTCGCTCATCTCTTGAATGATTTCGAGCTGCTTCGCTTGAAATTCGCCGAACTTCTTTTCCAACTCCTCGATCGACTTCTCTTCCTTCTCTTCCGCCAGATCTTCCGCGGCCCGGCTACGCTCTTCGATCAGTTTCAGCGACGCGTGGTGCGGCGAACGCTTGCGGATTTCGACAAAGCGGTCTTCGCCGACCAGGTCGTCGATGATGTTCTGGATGAACACGACGTTTTGAAACTGGAAATTGATCTGGTTGATCGGCTGGTCGCGAATCTCGACGAACAGCGACGCCCACATGTCGATATCGGCGACCAGAACGACGTTCACCTCGCCCTCTTTCGGCCCGCTGTCGGCTTCGCCCTCTTCGTCCGTGGTATCTTCATCGCCCGGCTCGTCGTCGGAATCGTCGTCGACATCATCGTCCGTGTCGCCGCCGAGATTCCCCGTCACCCGTGCAGCCAGTGTATACCGCTTGCCGGTTTTCAGCCGCGGTTTGAACAGCGGGCGGGTGACGATTTCGATGTCGAGGTATTCTTCCGTCGACTCGGTGTCGCTTTGGCGTTTGATCTCTTTGATGCCCGGTGAATTGATCTGCCGCAAGTCGAACAGCCCGGTGTCGGTTCCCAGCGTTACCAGCGGGGTGAAGGTCAATTCCTTCGCATTGCCCTGCTTCCGTTTGGCTTCCTCGAACGCGCCGGGGGTCATGAACAGCACTTCGTGCAGACCGCTGACGATCGGGTCGTCCGGGTTGAACGCATCTTCGGCCCCGCCGGCATCTCCGCTGGCGAAGACGACGAACGGCGGGATCTCGGGGTTCTTGGGGTAAGGGTTGTACTTCTGCCAGACGATCGGCGTGAACGGTTCCCAAGTGACCTTCACCTTGTGCGTGTTCTTCTCAAAGTCGCGCTGCACGTCGTCCGGGTTGGTCGAAACTTCCGGCTTCTTCGCCTTGACCATATAAACACCGAGCATATCCCACAGCTGCGAAATCTCGCACTTCGGCTGCGGCCCACGTTGCATGCCCATCATGCCGCCCATCGGGCGTTTCGGTTCGTCGGTGCCGGGGACGGCGGCCGCACCCTGGCCGCGGAACCAATATGGCAGCGGGTCTTCGAAGATAGCGGTCGGGATGCCAGCTCGGATGGCGTCCATCACGTGCGGCAGTTGGTCCGGCGTCAGCGACGAAGGCTGGACGACCACCAGCATGTCGATCTCATCCTTATCGACCGGGCCAGGGCTGACATCTTCGACTTCGTACTGCTTGCGAAGTTCATCCACCAAAAGCTGGGCTTGAATCTGCTGGAACGTCTGCATATTGAATCCGCCGGTGATCTGGGCATCGGTCCGCATCATGCCGATCACCTTGCGCTGTGAGTCTCTCTTGGCAACCTCGGTCTCTTCGCCTTCCTCACCATTGTCAGTCGCGTCGTCTTTCTCCTTCGGCGTGGCAACCGTCATGACCGAGCGAATTAGCTCGTACTCAATCGGCGTGCCCGGCCCGAAGAACGGAATCACCACCCGTTCCGGCCCGCTGGTGATGGCGGCGGCCAGGAATACGTCGGCGCTGCTGGTCGCGCCGTAGGCTTCGTTGGCGACGGGCACAGGCGTGATGCCGTAGCGGTCGCGGGCGGTCTTCGCTTCGTCGCTGAACGGTTCCATCTGATCGTTGATCGAAACCTGAATGTCACCGCCGCCGCGCGACTGCAATTCCTTCAGCAGGTTGACCAGGTCGAACTTCGTGCGGATGTAATTTTCCGGCAGCGACTTGCTGATGTAGGCCTCGATCTGAATTGGCCGCTCGGTTTCCAAGCCCTCGAGCAGTTCGTAAGTCTTCGGCGAAAGCGACGCGATGCGGGCGCTGGTCAAATCGCGGCGGATGAAATCGTTGTTGGCGAACAACACAGTCGCGCCGATCCCCAGCACCACCAGCGAGCCAATGCGGGCCAGGTAATGCCCCAACATTGAATGCCCATCCTTGCCCCCCAGCCAATGCCGGCGGCCGATCAACACGATGCTGAGATAAATTCCAAACGCCACGATCACGGCGAAATAGGTCACCGACGAAATGCTGAACACGCCGCGGCCGAAATCCTCGAACATCGACGACATGCCCCACTGCCCAACCGTTTGGGCGAAGCCGGCGTCGGAGATGATCACGTCGGAATATTTCGCCAGAGCCAGCGGGGCGTTGAACAACGCACCCAAAATGAACCCGACGGTCAAGTTGCTGGTCAAGAACGAAGCGACCATGCCGACCGCCAGCATCGCCATGCCCATGAACCAATAGCCGAGGTAAGTGCTGAAGTAGAGGCCCAGATCGACTTCGCCCTTGGCCAGCACGTTCAGCACGGAAAAATTCGCCAGTTGCGAAAACAGCAGCGACGCGGTGAAGATCGACGCGGCGGCCAGGTATTTGCCCAGCACGATATCGATATCGCCCGCGGGTATCGTCAGCAGCAATTCGTCGGTTCCCTGCCGGCGTTCCTCAGCCCAAATGTTCATGGTGATGGCCGGAATGAACAGCAGCAAGATCAGCGGAACCCAGAAGTTGAGCTGATCGAGCGTCGCCATGTTCGACGCGAAAAAATCATGCGGCCAAAACGCCGCGAACGACGACAGCAGCACAAACAGGCACAAAAACACGTACCCCGTCGGCGTGGTGAAGTAGCTGGTGAAGTTGCGCTTCAGCACCGCCCAAGCCGCCTTGCGGTACAGCACCAGCGGAGCCAGCAGCAGGGCGCCCACCAACAGCAGCAGCGCGTCAAAAAACAAAACCCAAAGCAGTTGTTTGACAAGATCGAGGAACATGATTCTTGGCGGGGGCTTGTAGTCGCTGTGTGTGATGGTGTATGTCGGGTTTGGG
>CALBTA010000350.1 GCA_937967755.1 uncultured Planctomycetaceae bacterium
GCCGTGGCGCAGGCAGGCTTCGACGCGGTTGAGCGGCAAAAGAAGTTTCGTTACCAAAGCGCCATTCGTTACCTCTTTCGATGCCCAAACCCTCAAGCGGCCGGTTACTTGAAGCGTTTCGAAAAGCTCGTCCCCGACGCGTACGAAGAAATCAAACAAAACGAAGCGCCCGACGAAGACCCGCGCTGGGCCGGTGATGCGGTGAAGTAGTGGCCCCGCTCCAACGATTCTTGAGCGAACTAAAAAGTGCCTGCAATTTCATTAATTGCTTGAGTTTTTGCTCTCGCGACCTAGACTTCCCAATAGGGAACAGAAAGCTTCCGGGGGCCAATCGGGGAACGGCCTAAGCACACTCGTCTCGCCAGCGGCATTCGCCGAGCGGCGAACCCACACATCTTGTCTTTCGGAGGTAGCGATGTTGAGAAAATACTACGCCCATGGCCTGCGCGCACTGGTTGGCTGCGGCGCAATGCTCTTGTTGGCGACTTCCGCGGCCGCGGAAGAAGCCACGGTCGTACTGGTCGAAGAGTATTGGGAACTGCATGTCGATTCGACCGACAGCAACAGCACCGCCCCGCAAGTCGCGACCGTCTTTTCGCCGACGGGCAACGTCGACGGGGTACACGCCGTGTTCGAGATCAACCACCAAAGCGAGCCGGAATTCGTCGCGGGCGGGCTGCATCTGCAACTTTGGTCCGGCGAGTACTCGCTGGCGACCGGAAGCCATGAAGACCACAAAGTGATGAGCAGCGGCAGCGAAGTGGTGAAATGGAAGCAGACCATCAAACTGGAAGAGGGCGAGTTGACCTTCTCCATCGATGCAGGCAGTTCTTCGACGTGGAATCACTTCGGGGGGCGCGGCAAGCTGACCACGTCGACGTCGACGAATCTGGAAAGCCTCAATGGCTACGATCCGGATGTTTCCGTTGAACATTCGGGCGTCGTCTACGCCGGTAACCGGGTGGGCAAGCTGGTGCTGAAGAAGGTTCGCATCGTGGGTGAAGACGGCAACGACTACGTCGACTCCTCGCCGCGGGTGGTTCACGAGCAACCGTAGCCGCCGCTTCGGATTCGAAGAACTTATCCGAAAACCTCGGGACGGATTGGCAATCCGTGCTACTTCCGAGGTTTTCCAATCGATGCGGCGGCGTGAACCTATCGGTTCGCCACGCCGCGCAAAACGCTCACACACAACTCTGCACAATCTGCCCCAAGTAAAGAAATGATCCTCAAGCGAAGAGATCGCAAAGGCAACGTGCTGGTCCTCAGCGCGTTTCTGATGCTGATCATGATGGGCGTACTGGCTTTCAGTTTGGACGTGGGCTATGTCTACGTCTCTAAGTCGCAGTTGCAGCGCTCGGCCGATTCCGCCGCGCTGGCCGCGGCTTGCGAAATGATTGATCAAGGCGCGCTTTCGGGCGACGGCACGTTCAATATTTCGGAATCGAACATTCGCAGCCGGGCGGAAGAGTACGCCGGGTACAACTACGTGCTCGCCGCGGACCCGGCGTCGGGGCCAAGCGATGTGACCGTGGGGTACCCCGAAGACCCGTTCCACCCGCACAGGCAGATGCAGACCAGCAACATCAACATGTTTAACGCGGTGAATGTTCGCGTCCGCCGCCACACCGATCAAAACGGCGAAGTGCCGCTGTTCTTCGCCCGCTTTCTCGGACACGATTTCGTCCAAACGCAAGCCGACGCCACGGCCGCCATCATCGTTAACGTCCGCGGCTTCGGCACACCCAACAACGGTAACAACCAAGGCATTTTGCCCTTCGCGCTGGATGAAGAGACCTGGCTTGACATGCTGGCCGGCGGCGGAACGGACGATTGGACCTGGGACCCCGAGGACGAAGACATTTCACCCGGCGGCGATGGAATTCGCGAAGTGAATTTGTACCCCCAGGGAACCGGTTCGCCTGGCAACCGCGGCACGGTTGATATCGGCAGCAACAACAACAGCACCAACGACATCGCCCGGCAGATTACCGACGGCGTGACGCCGGAAGATTTGGACTTCATCGGCGGCAGCCTGGAACTGGATGAGAACGGCGAACTGTTCCTCAACGGCGATACCGGCATCAGCGCCGGCGTGAAGGATGAGTTGGAATCGATCAAGGGCGAGCCGCGGGTGATTCCGATCTATCGCACCGTGACCGGCAACGGCAACAACGCCACGTACACCATCGTCGCGTTCGCCGGCGTGCGGATCATGGAGGTCAAACTGACCGGCAAAATGAGCGGTAAGCGCGTCATCATTCAGCCCGCCAACGTCGTCACCCAAGGTGCCATCCCCGGCGACGACACCACGCAAACCAGCCATTTCGTCTATTCGCCGGTTTGGTTGGTAAGGTAGCCGCGTTAACGCGACTGGAGAACATCAAGCAGCGCTGCTCCGTTCGGCGCTGCTTTTTGCTTTTGGCACGAAGAACTGACTTGCCGGCTGGAACGCCAATTCCCCCAAAGGAAGGGGATTTGGGAAATATTCACCGAGCGCTTTACATCGGCGCTGGCGCAGGCGACAATTCACCCCGGAACAGTGAATTGAATCGAGGCGGACGATGCTTGTCCTTTTCTCCTCTCACTTTCGGCGAACTACCTTTCCTGGTGGAAGACTTCTTGCGGTCGCGTTGTGCGCATTGGTGATTACCTCGGTCATCACCAAGACATTACACGCCGGGCCGATGTTCTTCTCCGGCACGCCCAGCGGCTACAACAAAATGTTGCACGAAGAGGGTTTGCACCACGACAACGTCATGTTCAACAACCCCGATCTGACGCTCGCCGGCAATGCCGTGGACGGATACGTCAATCAGAGCGATTTCGAGCGGGTGACAATTTCCTCCAGTTCCTGGCTGGAAGCAGGCGGCGGCCAGGCCCCGGGCGTCGGCTCGCCCACGGGCAACTTCAACGACGCATCGTTCAATCCCCATGTCGAGAATGACGGCACGGAATTTCGCTCGCTGTCTTTCAACATCGACGCCAACGGCAATGAAAAAGGGAACGTGGCGGTTACGCGCTACGACGATGCAGCCCTACACTTTCGAGCTAAAAAACGGCAACACCTTCTTCGGGGTGATTGGCCAGTATGACTTTGCTTTTTCCGCAGTGGAATTGACCAGCGTGGTCAATCTCAACCGCATCACGCAATTACGGACGTCGCTAGCCCCGGCCGACAACACCATCCCACCCGTCGATCCGCCCGATCCGCCCAACCCTCCGGTCTCCAGCCCAGAACCGACCAGTCTGGTAATTTGGCTGGCCGTCAGTGCCGCGTTCTCCTGCTGGGCAATCCGCCGGCGCAAGAGAAATTCACTTCGCGAATAGCCGCGATGGATCGGCGAAGGCTTTGAATTCCAGGGCATTGCCCGACGGGTCGAGGAAGAACATCGTCGCTTGCTCGCCGGCTTCGCCCTCGAAACGGACGTAAGGTT
>CALBTA010000351.1 GCA_937967755.1 uncultured Planctomycetaceae bacterium
CCGTCTTGCATCACGGCGATGCGGTCGGCGCCGGCGATGGTGCTCAGGCGATGGGCGATGACCAGCGACGTCCGGTCTTCCATCAGTTGCACCAGCGATGCCTGAATCAGGCGTTCGCTTTCGGTGTCGAGGTTGCTGGTGGCCTCATCGAGGATCAGAATCCGCGGGTCGGCCAGCACCGCTCGGGCAATGGCGATCCGTTGCCGCTGCCCTCCGCTAAGTTTCACCCCGCGCTCGCCGATCAGCGTATCGTAACCCTGCGGCAAGTCGGCAATAAACTGATCGGCGTTGGCGACCGCGGCCGCGCGGCGAATGTCGGCATCGTCGGCATTGCGAGCGCCGTAGGCGATGTTTTCCCCGACCGTGCCGTCGAACAAGAACACGTCCTGTTCCACGATGCCGGTCAGGCCGCGGTAACTTTCGACGTCGATCTCTCGCAGGTCGCGCCCGTCGAGCAGCACCCGTCCCGCAGTCGGGTCATAGAAGCGGGCGACCAGGTTGCACAAGGTCGTCTTGCCGGCTCCGCTGGGACCGACCAGCGCGATCGTTTCGCCCGGTTCGACTTCCAACGAAATATCGCGCAGGGCGAACGCGTCGTTGCCGGGATAGTTGAACGTCACGTCCTGAAGTTCAATTCGCCCGGCGGTTTGGAACTTGTCGACGCTCACCAGCCGGCTAGCGGAAGTCATCTCGCGCGGCTCTTCGAGCAGATCCAAAACGCGGTCCAAGCCCGACAAGCTGTTCTGAAACGAGGCGGCACTTTGAGCGAGCACGGCCAGCGGATCGAGCAGCATCAGCAGATAGACGAGAAACATCATCAAGTCGCCGAGCGTCAGATGCCCACTGAGCACCCGCCACCCGCCGTACAGCAGCAGTGCGGCGCTGGCGGTGGGAATAAGCGTTTCCCAAATGATTTCGATCGTTCGCATCCACCACCAGGCGAAAATTTCCTGCCGCCCCATCAAATGGTTGCCGCGCATGATGCGGCCCGTTTCGGTGCGCTGGCGGCTGAACGCCCGCACGACGCGCATGCCGCCGAAGGTTTCGGTCGCCAGGGCGTCGACAGTTTCGCGTTGGGCACGGATCCGGCGGTGTTGCGGCCGGATGCGGCTGATCCATGTCCGGTGCGTGAGGAACACAACCGGAACCAGTACCAGCGCGCCCAGCAGCAACCGCCAATCGACCCAGGCCAACACGCAAAGGCTGCCGACCAGTTGGATCACCGCCCGCCAAGGGTTGTAGAGCATGCCGAAGACCAACTCGCCGACCGCCCCGGCGTCTTGCCGCAACACGCTGGCCGCTCCGCCTGATTTCAGTTCATGAATGCGGTGCAACGGCAACCGCAGCACGTGGGCGAACAGCTTTTTGCGAACGGAAAGTTGCAGCAGCTTGGTGACGCGGGTGGCATGCCAGCGACCCCAGATGTGCAAACCGACTTTGATCAGCGACACGGCCATCACCACGGCGACGATCAGCAGCAACAGCGGCCAGCTTTCCCGCGGTGCCCAAGCCGGGAAGTAGTCGGGCAGCGGCAAATCGCCGAGGACATAGTCGACGATGAATTTCGTTGCGACCGGCGGGATAAGCGCCAACAGCGTCGCGACGGTGAGCGTCGTCAGCGAAAACGAAATCGCCAGCCGATGCCCGCGCAGCAAACCGAAGAACTTGCCGATCAGTTCCAACGCCGTTCGCTCTCGCCGGTGGCCGCGCGCGGGCGACGACGCCGATTTGGCATCCGCGGGTTGGTTGTTGTTGCCGGGCAGCTCGCGCTTGTAAGTTTCAAATCGCTGCCGGCTCGATGAGCGTCGCTGGGGCATGGACAAGTTGGTATCGCAAGGAACGCCTGTTTTAATTGGGTGCTTTCATCCATTGTAGGCACACGCGGCAAGCCGGCCACGGGCAGAGTTGGCTATTGCGAAAGAGGGCTGAAATAATCACTCGTCGCGAACGTATCGCCAACGTCCGCGGGCGCCGGCTTGTTGGTAGGCGGTGTAAGCACCGACGGCGGCGCAGAACAGACCGGGCGTGATGGTGACGAAGTTGACATTGGGTAGACCAAGAGCACTGACCCATGAATCGACCTTCATGTGCTCTTCGAGCTTTACCCAAGCCACGAGTGAAAAGTAACAGGCGACAAACATGGCAACGACCAGCATCCACCCGACCCAGGCGACCGGACGGCCCATGACGGACCGCGCTCCGACACCCGCCAGCAGCCCGATCAGCAGCAACGCGATGTTACCCAATACGCCGAGGCTGGTTTGGGCAATCAACCACCCGACGCTGAGGCCCGAGAGCGCGACGGCGATCGACCACAGCACTGCGACGACGAGCTGCCAAGGTGCCAATCGGGAAGGCTGTTCGGTGATCGGTTGGTCATCCATTGGCGGGCCGGAATTTGGCATGTTATCGCTTTCATTTTCAGTCCGTATTGTGCCACAGATTCGTACCGCCAACTCGCAGTTGACCGAGTGAGAAAGAGAAAACGATGACCGCTCGCCGTACTCCAAAAATCGCGGGATGATAGTTGTTTTCGCCAAGATCAGGCCGCACTGGGGCGAATACGCTATGGTGCGAAGACCGGGTGGCGGTAGAATATTTGTTTAATCCTGAAGACCGCACTATCGCTTCAATCAACTATGGCTGAAGAAAACAAACAAGCTCCGGCCGAGACGCTGGAGGTCGAACTGAAGAACCCCGGCCTGGCTGCGTTGTTGGCGTGGCTGTGGCCCGGGGCGGGGCATTTATACCAAGGCCGCACGGCCAAGGGTGCGCTCTATATGATCTGCATCCTGACGACGTACTTCTTCGGCTTCTACATCGGCGATGGCCGGGTGGTTTACGCATCGTGGCGGCCGGAAGATCGGCGGCTGCCGTACTTGTGCCAGGTGGGGGTCGGCATTCCCGCGCTGCCGGCGATGTTGCAAGCGAAGATTAAAGAACCCGGCAAGCCTTCGCCGCTAGGCACCGATTTGATGGCCCCGCCGCAAGTTGCCGAACATTGGCAGCCCGGCCAAGATATGGATGATTTGGCCCAGTGGCATCAAGAGACCGGCGTCGGCTTCGAGCTTGGCACGCTGTTCACCATGGTCGCCGGGCTGCTGAACATTTTGGCCATTTACGACGCCTTCGCCGGCCCGGTGTTCATCAAGCCGGAGGACAAGAAGGACAAGAAAAAGAAGAAGCAGCGCGGCCCGCCGGAAGACGAGAAGAAGAACGACGCGAAGGAAGAAGGTATCGAGTACGTCGAAGAGAAAATATCATGACACCCATCATCGCTTCGCTGCTGTGGATGAAGATTTGGTTCGCGCTGCCGCTGATCGCCGCAGTCAGCCTGGTTTACGCGGCGACTCGGCACGAAGACATGCGGCCGATTTTCATTCACGCCGCCCGCACCGCGGTGTGGATCGTCGCATTCATGGCCATCATCTTCGCGGTGTTGTTTTTGATAGGGTGGTGGTTGTAGAAGCTCACTTCGCGGGCAAGGATGCTGCACTTTGTTTGGGACATCCAGAAACAAAGGAGTTGCCATGCCGACCCGACGCACCTTCCTGCAAACCTCGACGGCCGCCGGCGTCGCGCTGGGCACAACCGCCATCGCGTCGGCCAATGCCGCCAATAACAAATTGACCGTCGGCCTGATCGGTTGCGGCGGTCGCGGTCCCGGCGTCGCCAACGGCATGCGCAGCGGGCGGGATGTTGAAATCGCCTATGTGTGCGACCCCGACCGCACTCGCCTCGCCGCCAGGGCAAAACAATTCGGCGTGCCGGGTGAACGGGCGGTGACCGATATGCGGAAGTTGCTGGACGACAAGTCGCTCGACGCGGTCATCGTCGCCACGTGCGACCATTGGCATGCTCCGGCTGCCATCGCCGCGTGCGAAGCCGGCAAGCACGTATATGTCGAGAAGCCCTGCAGCCATAACTTTCGCGAAGGGCAACTGCTGGTCGAAGCGGCGCGGAAGCACAAGTGCGTCGTGCAGCACGGAACGCAGTCGCGCAGCAGCCAGTTGATCGCCGATGGCATTGCGATGCTCCGCGAAGGGATCATCGGCGACGTGCTGGTCAGCAAGGCTTGGAACGTGCAGCGGCGCGGATCCATCGGCAAAGCCCAGCCCGAAAAAGCCCCGTCGCACGTAGACTACGACACCTGGGTTGGCCCCGCCGCTTTCCTGCCGTACCAATCGAACCGCCTGCATTACAAATGGCATTGGTGGCGTAACTTCGGCACCGGAGACATGGGCAACGACGGCGTGCACGAGCTTGACTACGCCGTCTGGGGGTTGGGCGTCGACACCCACCCAACGCACATCGCGGGCTTGGGCGGAAAACTGGCCTATGACGACGATCAAGAGTTTCCCGATACGCAGAACATCGTCTTCGAATGGCCCGGCGGTGTTGGCCAGCGAAAGCAGTTGATTTTCGAAATGCGGCTGTGGTCGACCAGCGCGCCGCACGGTATCGACAACGGCGTGGAGTTCTACGGGACGAAGGGGAAGATGCTGCTGACGAAGCGCGGCGTGCGGGAAGTTTACTTGGACCGAAACCAGCGCGTGCCCAATGCCGCGCCAAAGGAGCCGTACCCGCTGAAGGAATCGAACCACCAGCACGACTTCGTCGACGCCATCGTCGAAGGCCGCCAGCCGCAGGCCGACATCGAAATCGGCCATCGCAGTTCCGCACTGTGCCACCTGGGCAATATCGCGGCGCAACTGGGGCGCTCGCTTCAGTTCGATGCCGAAAAGCAAGTGATCGTCGGCGACGAGGAAGCAACACGACTGCTTTCGCGCGAGTACCGCGACGGGGGACATTGGGCGGTACCGCAAGGTGTCTAGGCGCGTTGAAACGCAACACGCATACGCTCGCATGATTGCAACAAGAACCATCATGCTGTTGTTCAGAAGAATAGCACTAACGCTCCTGTTGATGGTCACGGCGCAACTTGCGTCGGCCGAAAGGCTTCCCGAATTCGGCTTTCGCATTCGTGATCGCGCGGTCGAAATCACAACCGACGGGGAGCCGCTGGCGACCTACGTGTTTCGCGATGATAAAATCACGCGGCCCTACTTCGCCCACGTTCGCTTGGCCGGGCAGCAACTGACCCGCAACCACCCGCCGGTCGATGGGACAGACGCGACCGATCACGCCACGATGCACCCGGGCATTTGGCTGTCGTTCGGAGACATCAGCGGGCATGACTATTGGCGTTTGAAGGCCAGGACCCAGCATGTCGAATTCGTTCAGAAGCCACACGCCGAAGGGGGCGAATTGGCGTTCGCGGTGCGCAACCGATACCTTTCAACCGATGGCAATCAGACCATCTGCGAAGAGGTCGCCCGTTTCCGATTCGCCGCGCTCGCCGAACCGCCCGGCAGTTTCTTGCTCTTCTGGGATAGCACGTTTTCTTCCGACCAGGGCGACTTCTACTTCGGCGACCAAGAAGAGATGGGGCTGGGTGTTCGCGTGGCCACGCCGTTGGCGGTGAATACCAAGGCGGGCGGCCGCATTCTTAACAGCCACGGGCAGCGCGACGAGCGTGAACTGTGGGGCAAGGCGGCCGCCTGGTGCGACTACGGCGGGTTGGTTGACGATTCGCGGTTGGGCATCGTCCTGCTGCCGCACCCTGACAATTTTCGGCCCTGTTGGTTTCACGCCCGCAACTACGGCTTCGTCGCCGCCAACCCGTTCGGACGCAAGGCGTTTCGCGCCGGGCCGCCCAGCAAGGTTGCCGTGCGGAAAGGGGAAAGCCTGCGCTTGCGGTTCGGCGTGCTGCTCTACGCGTCGCCCAAAGAGCAGCGGGAAAACGATTGGGCGAAGGTGCTGGAGGCCTATGTGCAGCGGGCCGCAACTCCGCAAGAATAGATGCGAGAACTTGCTCGCCATCACCGGGAACGCATAATCCGCGGAGCGAACCATGAAAGCTGCCTTCATCCACGAAACCGGCCCCGCCAGGGTGAATCAATATGACGAACTGCCAAGGCCGCAGCCGCA
>CALBTA010000352.1 GCA_937967755.1 uncultured Planctomycetaceae bacterium
TTGGAGCGACCGCCTGCCGACGCCGGAAAGTCGGGCCACGTCGAAGGAAGTGCCAACGCTGCACCGGGTCGTCGATGCCGAAGGCCAGAAGCGGATCATCATGTGGTCGGGGCTTTACCCGGCCCGGCTGGCGGTCACCGAGGACGACGGGAAAGCTTGGAGCGAATTGAAACCGGTCGGCGATTGGGGCGGCATCGTGGTGATGGGTTTTGTCGAAGCGCTGAACACCGGCAAGGGGCATTACCTGGCGATGTTCCATGACGATGGACGCTTTTTCACGGCCCAGGGAAAATTGCGGAATCCCAGAACGATGACACTCTACAAAACCTTTTCCACCGACGGCGGGCTGACATGGTCGTTTCCCGAAGAAGTGTACAAATCATCCAACGTTCACCTTTGTGAACCAGGCTGTATCCGCTCGCCCGATGGCAAGCAAATGGCCGTGCTGCTGCGTGAGAATTCCCGGCGAAAGAACTCTCACATCATCTTCTCCAGCGATGAAGGAAAAACTTGGAGCGCGCCACGCCAAGTGCCCCTGTCGCTCACCGGCGACCGCCACACGGGCAAGTACGCCCCCGACGGCCGATTGTTCATCAGCTTCCGTTGCCGTTCGCCGAAACGTTCGGAAGACGACCGGCCGTTTTCCGGCGATTGGGTGGCCTGGGTTGGCACGTGGGACGACCTTGTCGCGGGGCGGACAGGGCAATATTTCGTTCGCCTGAAAGACAACACCAAGGGCGCGGACTGCGCCTATCCGGGTGTTGAATTGCTTCCCGACGGAACCATCGTCACCACCACCTACGGGCATTGGGACGAAGGCGAGTCTCCGTACATCCTGAGTGTGCGGCTACGGTTGAACGAACTCGACGAGTTGGCAAAGAAACAAGCGAGTAAAGAACAAATCGGCCGCCCCAATGTGCTGCTGATTACCTCGGAAGACAACGGGCCGGAGCTTGGTTGCTACGGCGACGCGTTCGCCCGCACACCCAACTTGGACCGCCTCGCCGACGACGGCGTGCGGTTCACGACCGCGCAAGTGCCATACTCCGTCTGCAGCCCTTCCCGGGCCGTGATTTTTACCGGGCTTTACCCACATCAGAACGGTCAGGTCGGACTCGCGACGCACAAGTTCGCCATGTACCGCAAGTGGCCGAACATGGTCAGTCTGCTGAAACAAAACGGGTATCGAACTGGCATTATCGGCAAGATCCATGTGAATCCCGAATCCGCTTTTCCTTGTGATTTTCGGGCGTTTCCTGGCAGCAACTTCAATGACCGCCCGATGGAAAAATTCGCCGACGCCGCGGGCAAGTTCATCCGCGAAGGAGATGCGCCGTTCTTTTTAATGGTCAACTTTCCCGATGCCCACTTCCCACTCATCCGTCAGCAACATGGCTTGCCGAAGCAGCCGCTGGGACCAAGCGACGTCAAGCCGCTGCGGTGGATCGGTGCCGATTCGCCCCGCCTGCGAGAGTTCACTGCCAACTATTACAACTGCCTCTCGCGGTTGGATTCCGGCGTTGGGATGTTGCTCGACCGGCTGGAAGCATCGGGCCGTGCGGACAACACGCTGGTCATCTACCTCGGCGATCACGGTGCGCAATTCTCGCGTGGGAAGACATCCGTCTACGAGGCGGGATTGAACATCCCACTGATCATCCGCGCCCCGGGGTGCAAACCTGGAACCACTTGCGACGAGTTGGTCTCAACAGTCGATCTATTGCCAACCATCTTGCAAACCTGTGGCATCGACTACGCTTCCACAACAGAACAAACAACGGAACTGCCCGGCCGATCGCTCGTTCCGCTGCTGCGCGGCGAAGCACCGCCGTGGCGAGAGCACCTGTTCGCGATGACGACCGGCTCCGCCCCCGCGCTGTATTTCCCACAGTTCTCCGTTCGGGATGCGCGGTACAAGCTGATTATTTCGCCGCTGCTCGATCGAAAGAACACCTGCGCTCAGGCGTACCTTGACCGCTTCAATACCCATTTTGCCGCGGGAACTTCGGCGGAGGAAATCGCGGACAGTTCCGCGCGGGTGCGCGCCGTGTATGATACATATCTGAATCCGCCGGCGGTGGAACTCTATGACCTGACCGCCGACCCTTACGAATTTGTGAACCTGGCTGAATCGAAACAACATGCGGGAATTCGCGAGCGGTTGCTGAAGACGCTAAGAAACTGGCGAACGGCGCACCGCGATCCCTTGGCGGACAGTGATGTGTTGTCGCGGTTTACGGCCGAGCACGATGGGGCACCGCGGCGAAACTATCGGCGCGACAAATCTTTCCGCTGGCAATACCCCGATTATTTTTCCGCCGCCTTGGCGAATTGAATACTCTCGGAGAACGACATGGGACTAAAACCTCGATTTACAGGGCTCATCGCTGCGACGTACACACCGCTCGATCGCGACGGCGCGCTCTGCTTGCCCCAGGTCGGCCCGATGGTCGACCGCCTGCTGGCCTCCGGTGTCAACGGCCTATACGTCTGCGGCAGCACGGGCGAAGGGATGTCGCTGACCGTCGAAGAGCGAAAATCGTTGGCCCGCGAGTTCATCCGCTGTACGGCAAACCGAGCGCCGGTGATGATCCAGGTTGGCCACAACTGCCTGGCCGATGCCGCGGCGCTGGCCGCCGATGCTCAAGCCGCCGGTGCGGATGTGATTTCCGCGACCTGCCCTTCGTATTACCCCATCGGATCGCTCGACGTGCTGATCGATTCGATGGCCCAAATTGCAGCCGCCGCGCCCGAGTTGCCGTTCTACTACTATCACATCCCCGTTCTGACGGGCGTGGAATTTCCGATGGTCGAGTTCCTGCCCCGGGCGGCGAAGCGAATTGAAAACCTGGCCGGCCTGAAATTCACCAAGCCGACGATTCACGAATTTCAACAGTGCCAAGACCTCGACGCCGGCCGCTTCGATGTGCTGTGGGGGCTTGATGAGATGCTGCTTTCCGCCCTGGCCGTCGGTGCGCAGGGGGCAATCGGCAGCACGTACAACATCGCCGCACCGCTCTACCGCAAGATCATCGAAGCATTCGTTGGCGGGAATATGAATGAGGCGCAGCGGCTGCAATCGCAAGCGGTGCAATTCATTCAGACAATCGCCCAATTCCCGTTCCACCCGGCGATGAAGGAGATTCTACGCTGGCAGGGTATCGACTGCGGGCCAGCGCGTCTACCGATGGCTTCACTAACTGAACAGCAAGCGAACAACCTGCGCTGCGACCTGGAGCAGATCGACTTCGCCGCGCTCACCGGCCGCCCGTTTGTTTGCAATGGCTCGCTCGAAGCGGTCTCCACCAACCAGAAAGAAGCCGTATGACGTTCCCCGTGTTTAGCAAAGCACACGCTGCTTGCGGCTTCGCCTGCATTGCAGCGCTGCTGCAGATCGTCGGCAGCGAAAGCACGTTGCGCGCCGACGTTCGCCTGCCGCAAGTCTTCAACGATCACATGGTTCTGCAACGCGATCAGCCGCTACCCGTCTGGGGTACAGCTTCGCCGGGTGAGGAAGTGACGGTCGAGTTGGGCGAAGCGAAGCGCCGCACAGTCGCCAACGAACGTGGCGATTGGCGCGTAACGCTGCCCGCGCAGGCGAAGAACGCACAGCCGCAGGAGCTGGTCATTTCCGGGAAAAACAGAATCGAGCTTCAAGACGTGCTTATCGGCGAGGTCTGGCTTTGTGCTGGGCAGTCGAACATGGAATGGCCGCTCGCGAAAGTAGATGATGCCAAGCGGGAAGTTGCTACGGCAGATTTCCCGCAAATCCGCTTACTCTACCTGCGCGGGGCGGCCCGCGGCGGGTCGGGCGATTACACACCGGCGATGGTCCAGCGGCTGGCGGTCGACAGGTTCTGCGAAGGAACATGGGAACGCTGCTCGCCCGATTCGGCCCACGACTTTTCGGCCGTGGCTTATTTCTTCTGCGAACGATTACACCAAGAACTCGGTGTGCCCATCGGCCTGATTTGCCCGGCTATCGGAGGCACACCGATCGAGGCGTGGATTCGCCGCGAAGCGATGGAAGCTCACCCCCAATTGAACCAACTTGTTCGCGGTAATTGGCTGACCAACGCGAACCTGGAACCTTGGTGCCGCACCCGGGCGAGCGAGAATTTGAGCCGCGCCCGAGGTGCCCAAGAAACCATCGCCGGCGACGACCTCGGGGCGAACCATTCGTTCAAGCCGTCGTTCATGTGGGATGCGGGCGTCGCTTCGCTCGTTGCCTTCGCCATCCGCGGCGCGATTTGGTACCAGGGCGAATCCAATGCACAGTCGTCTGCACAAGTCGCCCTGCACGAGCAGCTCTTTCCGCTGCTGATTCGCGATTGGCGAACGCAATGGCGGCAAGGCGAGTTTCCCTTCATTTTCGTTCAGCTTCCCGCAATGAACCGCCCGCACTGGCCCGCGTTTCGTGACAGCCAGCGGCGAATGAATGATGCGATTCCCAACACCGGTATGGCGGTGACCATCGACTTGGGTACCGAGAACAACGTCCATCCCGGCGACAAACGCCCCGTTGGCGATCGATTGGCGCAATGGGCGCTGGCCAGCGCTTACGGCAAGAGCGAGGTTGCAGCATCAGGTCCTTTGATTTCTTCCGTGGAATTTCAGCGTGAACACGCCGTCGTACACTTCGATCTGGGCGGCGAGAAACTGACCACAACGGACGGCCAACCGCCGCGGCATTTTGAAACGGCCGCCTCCGATGGCATCTTTCATCCCGCCAGCGCGGACATTGTCAATTCGTCGGTCAGACTTCATCCAACGCACGAAAACCGTATCGAGCAGATCCGCTACGCTTGGAAGCCGTTCCCCAAACCGGCGGTCAATCTGGTCAACGCCGATGCTTTGCCCGCTTCGCCGTTTCTTGTCCGCCGAAAGCAACTGGCATGGCAAGAGTTGCCCGACGTTCCCGATGCGTTCGGTTTTGGCGGGCCGCTGGTGGGCACGCACAACGAAGCGCTGATCGTCGCGGGTGGAGCGAACTTCCCCGACGGCCCACCCTGGCCCGCAGATGACCAGCCCGCCGGCGCGAAGGTTTGGCACGACCGAATTTTCATACTGCTGCCCGGCGAAACGAAGTGGCGGGAAGCAGGCCGCTTGCCGCGGCCGCTGGCTTACGCCCCGGTCGTTTCGCACGCGACGGGGATGTACATCCTCGGCGGCGAAAGTTTCGATGAAACGCGCAAAAACCACGATGTCGCCGGCATCGTGCGGCTGACGTGGGACGCGGGCGGCAAGAAGATCGTCGTGCAAGACGAGGCGCTGCCTCCCTTGCCCAAAGCCTCTTCGTACCACGCCGGGGCGATTATCGAAGATACGATCTACGTCGCCGCGTCGCATGCCAAGGACGAGGATAGTTGGCGGCTGGATGAAAAGTCGATGTGGGCGTTGGACCTCGCCGCGGCGAAAGATGAGTTGGCGTGGAGATCGTTGCCACCTTGGCCGGGAGCGCCCCGTTTCAAGATGGCGATGGCCGTCGCCAACTACGGAAACAAAGGCAGCCAACCGCATGGGCAACTGTTCATGTTCAGCGGCGGCACGTGGGTCCAAAATGAATCCGGCGAGATGGACCTTGCCAGATTCAAATACTTCGACAGCTCGTTCCGTTTCGACCCGGCAACCGAAAAATGGATGGTACTAGCCACGCTGCCGAAGCTCAAAGAAAAACGGACCATCGACACGACCGGCTACCGCTACGACGCCGAGGCCACGGCTTGGGTTTTCGCCGAGGGCGAAGGGAAACCAGTCGACGTGAACCGCCTGTTCGATGCCAAGCCGCGCGCGGCCGCCGCGGCCGTCGCCGCGCTGGACGGTCACGGGCGCATCTTGCTTTTCAGCGGATCGACCGGTCGGTACGTCACGATGAACGTGAAAGACCGTCCATTGTTTCCCGCCGAAGTACTGGCCTACGACATAACCGCCGACCGCTGGAATGTGGCCGGAGCCATGCCCACCGCCGTTGTCACCACCGGCATCACC
>CALBTA010000353.1 GCA_937967755.1 uncultured Planctomycetaceae bacterium
ACGTCGACGCGAACCCGCCGCCGTGGCCGGTGTCCGTTTGGATGTCGGCGAGCTTTTCGCCGCTTGGGAATCATTGCCATGCGACGCTCTAACAAACACCGCTGTAGCGCCAGCGGACAGCGCAAAACATTGCAGCTTTGCCGCCAGGTCGAGCGGGCGCTGATGTTCGTACTTTCCGATAGTGACGACGACATCCTGCGCGACCTGATGATCGTCTCGGTCCAGCCCGCGCCCAACGCCGGGCGGCTGTTGGTGACGACGACGCCGATGTACGAGCTGATCGACCCGCTGGAGGCGACGACCCGTTTGCAAGCGGCCCGCGGCTGGCTGCGTTGCGAGATCGCCGCGTCGATCAACCGCCGCAAAGTGCCGGATTTGCTATTCCAGTGCGTCACGCCGGAAGACGCGGAAGAAGCTGATCCCGGCTAGTAGGTTACGGCAGGGCGTCGTCGATTCGGCACTTCGCCATCGCAAAGCGCGGTCTTCATGCTGCCGGGTCGCCCGCCCTTCGCACGTAACGCCCCGCGCGCCGCGAAAGCGGTATGGGCAGGGGTTGCGCGGCCGTTTTGTTCGCATACAATACCGCCACGGTAACTGTGGCAGCAGGATCGCGAAAGGAGACGACCGTTGGCTGACAAACTGCGTTGGGGAATTTTAGGAACGGGTAACATCGCACGAAAGTTCGCCTCGCAACTTCCCGGCAGCAACCGGGGCGAGTTGGTCGCGGTCGGGTCGCGCAACGAAGAGAGCGCCATCGCATTCGCCAACGAATTTGGCGGTGCGCCGCGCTCGCCGTACGAAGGCGTGCTCGCGGACGTGAAGGTCGACGCGATCTACATTTCCCTGCCGAATTCCATGCACGCCGATTGGTCGATCAAGGCGCTCGAAGCGGGCAAACATGTACTGTGCGAGAAGCCCATCGCCTCCAACGCCGCCGATGCCCAGCGGATGTTTCAAACCGCCGAGCGAACGGGCAAGCGGCTGGTCGAAGCCTTCATGTACCGTTCGCACCCGGCGGTTCAGCGGTTCATCGCGATGGCCCGCGAAGGGGCGATTGGCGACTTGCGGTTGATCCGTTCGAACTTCACGTTTCAGCGCGAAGCCTCGACGGAAGACGTGCGCTACCAAACGGAACTGGCGGGCGGTTCGATCATGGACGTCGGCTGTTACTGCGTGAACTTCGCGCGGGCCATCGCGGGCAACGAACCAAACTCGGCGACTGCCGCGGCCCACCTGCACGAATCGGGCGTGGATGAATACGCCGCGGGGCTTCTGCAATTTCCCGATGACATCTTCTGCACGTTCACCTCGGGCATGACGACCACATCGGACTTGCACACGGTGGTTGCCGGTAGCGGAGGTTACATGCGGATTGATACGCCCTGGTTTACCAACGGCAAGTTCACAATCGTGCGCGGCGACAAGACAGAAACGGTCGAACTCGACCCGGCCACGAACTACTACGCCATGGAAGCCGACGCCTTCGCCGACCACGTGCTGGACGGGGCAAAGCCGTCGATCACATCCGCCGATTCCATCGGCAACATGAAAGTGCTTGATCAACTACGGGCGTCGGCCGGGTTGAGTTACTAGCAGCCTGAGATGAGTACCCGACCCAACATCCTTTGGATTTGCACCGACCAGCAACGTTGGGATACCATCGCCGCGCTGGGCAACCCGCACATCCGCACGCCGCATATTGACCGGTTGGTCGCCGAAGGGGTCGCGTTCACGCATGCATTCTGCCAAAGCACAGTCTGCACGCCCAGCCGGGCTTCGTTTTTGACAGGGCGTTACCCACGCACGACGCGCTGCCGGCAGAACGGGCAGACGATTCCGCCGGAGGAAAAGCTGATCAGCCGCATCTTTGCCGATGCGGGTTACACATGCGGATTGGCCGGCAAGCAACACCTATCCTCATGCAGCGATGGCAAAGTTGAAATCCGGCACGACGATGGATACGAGATCTTCGAGTGGTCGCATCACCCGCAGCCCGACTGGCAGGAGAACGCCTACACGCAGTGGCTTACCGCGAAGGGGCAATCGTGGGAAGACTTGTACAGCGGGCCGGCGACGCCCTTCGTGAAGCAAGGCATCCCCGCCGAATTTCACCAAACCACATGGTGTGCCGAGCGGGCCGCGGCGTTCGCGAAAGAGCATCGCGGCCGCCCTTGGTTTTTCAGCTTCAACTGTTTCGCCCCGCACCACCCTTTCGACCCGCCCAAGGAGTATCTCGATCGCTACGATCCGGCGGAAATGCCGCTGCCGAAGTTTCGACCCGGGGAATTGGAGCACAAGACAACGTATCAACGCCTCGACCATCAACACGCCCACAACGACCCGGCCGCGTATGGCGTGGCGGGGATGAGCGAAGACGATCACCGCAGCGTGACCGCCGCTTACTACGCGATGGTCGAACACATCGACGACGCCGTCGGCACGATGATCGGCGCGCTCGAAGAGAGCGGGCAACTCGACGACACCATCGTCATCTTCATGTCCGACCACGGCGAAATGCTCGGCGATCACGGCATCTACTTGAAGGGGCCGCATTTCTACGAGGCGGCCGTGCGCGTGCCGCTGGTGGTGCGCTGGCCGCAGCGCTTCGCGCAGAACCTGCAAAGCGATGCGCTGGTCGAGTTGCTCGACCTGGCACCAACGCTACTCGAAGCATCAGGCATAGGAGTTCCCGGCAATATGCAAGGCCGATCGCTGCTGCCGATTTGCTCGGGCGAGGCCGACCCGCACTCGCACCGTGACTATGTCTACTGCGAATACTACAACGCCTGGACGCACCACCGCAGTTACGGAACGATGATGCGGACGCGCGATCAGAAGATCGCCGTCTACCACGGCATTGATGAAGGGGAACTCTACTATCTGGCGGACGATCCCGATGAGTTCGACAACCTCTGGGATCAAACGGATCACGCCGAGCTGCGACACAATCTGTTAAAGCAAGCTTTCGACGCTAGCGTCTTCACGATGGACCCCTGGCCGCCGCGGCTGGGGCCGTTCTAACGTTCAAGTCTATCGCGTTCAAAGCACGGGTTTCGCGTCCGCTTGACGGTGTTTCCCTACGAACCGGCGGCAAGCGCATTGCCGCTCAATTTTACACCCTACAACCCGTATAACCGCTAAAGATTTCCAGCGGCGATGGTCGATGCTATCGAGGTACGCCGCCTTTTTTCAGTGCTGCGATGCACTTTGGCGGCGGCCAGTGGAAATGTCAGTTGATTTGGGGGAAGCGTCATGCGTCGGACATTGTTGGCTTTGATCGCAACTGTTGGTGCTTCGGCGTTGTCGGGTTGTTCGATGTGTGAAAGCTGCTTCGACTATACCTACACGGCTCACGGCGGCATCGGTTGTTGGGAAGCGGACGACTGTTGCCGCGCGGGCAGTGCCTTCTGTCATTACAACTCCGGTCACGTCGGAGCGGGCGCACCATACGTGCATGGCCCGGACGCGGCGATTGCTCCCGCGGAAATCCCCGACCCGGTTCCGGGTGTGTTGCCGTACGAACCCGTTCCCACGCCGGCCGCGGAAGTACCTGAGTTGCCGCAGCCCAACGGGCAACCGCCGACCGAACTCGATCCGCCGAC
>CALBTA010000354.1 GCA_937967755.1 uncultured Planctomycetaceae bacterium
GCGCCGCCACCGTAGGCGCCTTTGCCACATCAGCTTCGCGTCGGGGCGACGTTGCCGTAGGACTTGGCCGGGGAGGGAAGTGCAACGTGCTGCCCGGGGGCTGGGACGGAATTGTCCACAACCGGGGGGGCACCAACTTCGCTGATCAGCGACGAGCCGGCCGTGGTGTTCGAGGCGTAGTAGCCCGACACCGGACGGTAGACCGGAGCGCTGGTCTGCGGCAGCGGCAAGTAGCTTTGCGCTACTGCCAGCGCGGGCAGGCAAACGACGCCCAGCGCAAGAAACAAGCTTTTGGGGAACAGGATCTTCATCAATCGACTCCTTACAAATACCGGCAGCGACATCCTCACGATGTGTGTACACCATTACACTCATCGAGGTCACTGGCCGAATGAGGGCCTTGCGGACTTAGGGTCCGCCAATGATGGAATCCGTTCCGAACAATTACTTTTCGTCCGTGTACAAGCAAGCATCGACAGCACCCGGGGCGAAACATTGCCCGAAACCACCCCTTTGCCCAATTGTTTTTGACAACCGCGCCGGCCCGACGGGAAGAACCAGCACAACCGGGCGCGAGGTGTTGCGTTTGGTAAACAGCGCACCGCTACTACCCGCGGGACTGCTACAATGGGAACCCGCAAAGGGCGACCAGAACGTTGGCCGGCAACGTAGGTCGTACTTTTGATGGCGGCAAATTTATTGAGTAAGCGACCAAAGGAATCACAAAGGAAGCGATGACACACGAACTGCAACCTCCGATTCGCACCCTGTTAGGCCCGGGGCCCAGCGCCGTTCACCCGCGCGTGCTGGAAGCGATGGCCAAACCGACGGTCGGCCACTTGGACCCGTACTACCTGGAAACCATGGACCGGCTGCAGGCGATGCTCCGCCGGCTGTTTCGTACTGAGAACCAAATGACGTTCGCCGTGAGCGGAACCGGGTCGGCCGGCATGGAAGCCGCGGTGTTAAACCTGATCGAGCTGGGCGATTCGATGCTGGTTTGTGTGAACGGGGTGTTCGGTGGGCGGATGTGCGATGTGGCCGAGCGAGCCGGCGCGGCAGTGACGAAGGTCGAGCGCCCGTGGGGAGAGGTCTTCACGCCGGATGAGTTGAAAGCGGCGATCGATGCAGCACAGCCGAAAGTCGTCGGCATCGTCATGGCCGAAACTTCCACCGGGGCGTGGCAGCCGTTGGAAGAGATTTCGAAGGTGGTTCACGAAGCCGGCGCGCTGCTGGTTGTCGATGCGGTGACGTCGCTCGGCGGCTTGCCGGTTGAAACGGACAAGTGGCAACTTGACGCGGTTTATTCCGGTTCGCAGAAGTGCCTTTCCTGCCCGCCCGGTTTGGCACCCGTTACGTTTAGCGGGGCGGCGATGGACGTAATCACCAGCCGGAAGACCAAAGTGCAAAGCTGGTATCTGGACGTGAACTTCTTAGCGAACTACTGGGGCAGCGAGCGGGCGTATCACCACACCGCGCCAATCAACATGACCTACGCCCTGTACGAAGCGCTGCGGCTAATTGAAGAGGAAGGCCACGACGCGGCATGCGCCCGCCACATGCGGAACCACTTGGCACTCAAGGCAGGGCTGGCAGCGATCGGCATTGAATACACCGCGGCTGAAGGTCACCAGTTGCCGATGCTCAACGCGGTACGCGTACCCGATGGCGTTGACGACTCGGCCGTTCGCCGAGATCTGCTGCAGGAGTTCGGCATCGAAATCGGCGGCGGGTTAGGTGCCTTCGCCGGAAAGGTGTGGCGCATTGGCCTGATGGGCCACGGTTCTCGCCAGAACAATGTGCTGTTGCTCTTGGCCGCGCTGGAACAATTGCTGGCCAAAGCCGGCCATCAGTTTACCGCGGGAGCCGGCGTCGCGGCGGCCAATGGCGTGTATTGCGGCCGGTAAACTACCGCAAACCCTGTATCCCACCCTGTTTTCGGCCGGTTTCCGCGGGCTGGTTGCTTCGCGTTATCGGGCCGGATATGTTCACAGGATAGCTTGGGGTGACCAACGCTTTTGTTCAGGGAAGACAACAACCATGCTGGTGCTCAGTCGCAAAGTCGGCGAACGGTTGTGGATCGGGGATAACATCTCGATCACCGTAGTGAAGATCACCGGGGGCGGAGTGCGCATCGGCATCGAAGCGCCAGCCGAACTGCCGGTGGTTCGCGAAGAGTTGAAGCAGCGCATGGAAAACCAGCAGCGCGACAATGATTCTTCGCGGGCATCCAGTTAGTGCGTGCGCGTTAATCGAACTCTACCGGGCGCGCGGATATTTTTTCCGCGTCGCGCAGGTCGACCTCCACAACCGCCTCGGTGTCGTCCAAAGGGCCATGCTGTTGGACATAACGCATGAGCCGCGCGATTTTTTGCTGGGCCGTTGCTTCGCCAGCGACTTCCGCCCCTGGTGCCCGTCCCCAAATCACGCGGGCGTTCTCCCGGGTGTGAAGTTCGTACAGGGTGGGCGATACGCTCGCCGGCTTGTCGCTGGGCATCGCCACGACGCGGTACAACCCCAGCGCTTTCCAATGGTCAGTAAACGACGCGGCGATGCTTGCCGCCCCTTGAACGCGGTCATCGCCCCAGGGCGTTC
>CALBTA010000355.1 GCA_937967755.1 uncultured Planctomycetaceae bacterium
AACGCAACAAGATGGTCGACGAAGCGGTCGTTGGCGCGGGCGTGAAGAACGAGCGGGTGATCGAAGCGATGCGCAAGACGCCGCGGCATGAGTTCGTCACGCGCAACCTCTGGCCGCGGGCTTATTTCGATATGGCGTTGCCCATCGGCGAGCAGCAAACGATTTCATCTCCGTTCATCGTCGCATATATGACCGAAGCGATTGACCCGCAGGCCAGTGAGAAAGTACTAGAGATCGGAACGGGCAGCGGGTATCAGGCGGCCGTGCTAAGCCCGTTGGCGAAGGAAGTTTACAGCATCGAAATCGTACCCGAACTTGGCCGCGGCGCGATGCGAACGCTGCGCCGGCTGAAGTACGACAACGTGTACGTGAAGGTCGGCGATGGCTACCAAGGTTGGGCGGAGCATGCCCCGTTTGACAAGATCATTGTCACGTGCAGCCCTGAGCGAGTCCCGCGCCCGTTGGTCGAGCAGTTGCGCGAAGGGGGGCGCATCGTCGTCCCCGTCGGAGAGCGGTACCAACAATCGCTGGTGTTGTTGACGAAGCGCAACGGCGAAATGGAAGCCGAGGACTTGCGGCCGACTTTGTTCGTTCCGATGACCGGCAAGGCCGAAGACGGCCGGCGCGTGCAGCCGGATCCGAAGAACCCGCAAGTGATCAACGGCGGGTTGAAGAAGAGCCGGATGAAAGCGGCCACGTACCGGGTTGGTACTATCAGCGGCAGCAAGTATGGGAGGGCGGCAACGAAGCCCCGCGCGGGAAAGGCTTCATGACTTTCCGCAACGAAGAGATCGGTCGGGTCAGCCACGCGATGCAAGGCTTCGCCATCGACGGGCGCGAAGTTCCCTCTTTGGAATTCTCAGCGATGGCGAAAAGCAAAGACGTGCTGTGGGGCAGGGGGACCGACGAACGCCCGATGGTTTCGATTACGCTCTATGATGCGCAACGAAAACACTTGGGTGCCTGGTGGATCGGTCCTTGGCATGGCGACAATTCCTGGCACGAAAAATCAAAGACCATCCGCGTTCCTCCCGCCGCCCGCGAAGGGATTCTGCGCATCGGCCTGTTCGGAGCCAAAGGGGAGATTTCCTTCGACGCGATTCAGATGAAGGCGAACTCTCGGTAGTTTGCAGGCCGCGGCGTTGGGAAAATGACTGGAGGCTTCGTTCGCAGTTCTAATTGCGTTAGTCAGCCTGCCTCCAACGCCAAGGCGGCATCTCTAACCCCACTCAACGGGGGGTGGACTGATGCAATTAGAGCCTGCAGAAAGTGTAAAGCTGGGTTTACACATTAGCGCTAACCTGCTGAGACAGGTTTGCGCTTTTGCTGGTGACGCTTTGGACGAAAGCGCTGTCGTGGAACGACTGCTTTTCCGCAAGTCTTTGACATAAAACAAGTTATTGCGATTTCCCTTTTGCGGTGCCATCACTTTGGCGCATAATTTGCATTGCTTAGAGCGTCTGGATAGGAAGAAAACATGTACCCATCGGGGAGTCCAATGTCTAATCAGTTTCAAGTTAGGCCGTTTTTGGCTGTTGCCGTTTTGGCGACTGCAACTCTTGTCATCGGAACGCACGCTCATTCTCAATCGCTGACGTTTGACTCGAGAACGCAGGTGTCGACCAACAACGCAAATTTCGATATTTCGGTCTTCGACGGAAATGCGAAGTATAACGATCGCGGAATTGGCGGGTCCGAGCCGGGTGCCCCAACTTTCCAAAACATTTTGGGCGACGGCACGGTGCTGGACTACAACTTTGTCGGCAATGCCGGTAACGGCAGCCCGCTCACCACCTATGCCAGCGGCACGGCGGGTCGTATCCCGACTCCGGTGGCACCGGCGGCGAATGTGCATGGAAACGGGGAAGATTGGGCGAACGTCTGGACGACGAATGACCCGGGCGCACTGATTGACTTCAGTGGGAGTACAAGGAACCACAACCCAACTGGTGTGGCTGGGGCTGCAAACACTTTCGCTAGAGCGGCGGAGGTTGATGGAACGATTGATATCTCTGGACTAGAAACGGGACAGGTGTACATTCCGCACGGAACGTTTGTCAATGACTGGACCCTCACTCTGACCATGACAGGAGCCGGACAACCGGACCTCGTCGCCAGCGAGACCCAAGGTGGCAATGGCCCGAATACAAACTTTGGCTGGATTACGGAATTCGACTTCGACAACACCGGCCTCCTATACGACGAGATCAGTTATAACTTCACTCACGGAGACCGTGATGGCTCTCGGGCTCGCTTTATGGGAGTCATTCTAGACGGGAATGCCGCAACCGTCGTGCCTGAACCCGCCAGTATCGCCATTTGGTCGTTGCTGGGCTTGGGCTTGGCTGGATTCGGTTGCTACCGCGTGCGACGTAAGAAGTAGACCACTCAAACTGGGTGACAACACACCCGCGGTTCTTCGGCTTGTAGCTTGAAGAGTCGCGGGTGTTTCTTTTTGCGCGGTTTCGTCAGCATCCGTGTAGAATGCTCGCATGGGGTCCAAGCAAACAAACGAACGAAAGCCAAAGGCCGAAGGTAGCCCAGGGGGCAGAGTTCAGGTTCACTTGCCCCTCTGGAAAAAGGCCGTGTTCTCGGCTTTGTTGCTCGCCGCTTTCTTTACTACGGCAGAGTTCATTCTGTTTCTGCTTGGGGTGACGCCGCTGGTGGGAGACGAGGATCCGCTCGCCGGGTTTTCATCGCAAATCCCCGTCTATCAAGAGCGAGCCGGCGACAGTCAACCAGTGCAGATGGTGACCGCGCGCAATAAACTGCGCTTCTTCAATCAACAGCAGTTTGCCAAACGCAAGGACGAGGGTGTCACACGAGTTTTCTGCTTGGGCGGATCGACGACTTACGGCCGGCCTTACAACGACTCGACTTCCTTCTGCGGATGGTTGCGTGAATTTCTGCCGCACGCCGATCCTTCTCGCCGATGGGAAGTGATCAACGCCGGCGGCATCAGCTACGCCAGCTATCGGGTTGCGGCCGTGATGAGAGAGCTTTCCGCCTACCAGCCAGATATTTTCATTGTTTACTGCGGCCACAACGAATTCCTGGAGCATCGAACTTACTCCGACGTGATCGATACACCTGCCCCCGTCCGGGGTGTCACCGCGCAGCTGAGCCGTACCCGCGTTTACAGCGCCATGGTACGAGTCACCAGGGGGCAGCCCGAACCAATCGCTCACAGCGAACAAACAGCCGAGGAGTTCGCTGACGAAGTCGACGCGATTCTCGACCAATCCGTGGGTCTGGAAGCCTACGAGCGAGACGAAAAATTACGTGAGCACGTGCTCGGGCAATACCGGGTCAATATGTCACAGATGGTCGACATCGCCCGGTCCAGCGGGGCGGATGTCGTGCTCATTACACCAGCTTCCAACTGGCGCGACTGTTCGCCGTTTAAGAGCCAACACGGAGGAGATATAGCGCCGGAACAACAAGAGCATTTCGCGGAACTGCTGCAACGCGCTCGATTTAGCTATGAGGCGGGCAATTTCTCCAGCGCGCTTGACGACCTGGATAAGGCGTTGGCGATTGATGAACTGTACGCCCAAACCCACCACTTGCGCGGCCGCGTGCTGGATGGGCTAGGGCAACACGCAGAGGCGAAAGCGGCCTACCAACGTGCCCTGGACGAAGACGTTTGCCCTCTACGCGCCTTGTCGCCAATTGCAGATATCGTGGCTGATATTGCCCACGAGCAGAACGTCCCGTTAGTCGACTTCGCCGCATTGGTTGAAGAGCAATCAACTGACGGTATTCCAGGGGAAGACTTATTTCTCGATCACGTCCACCCGACGATCGACGGTCACCGTATGTTAGCGTTGGCGACTATCGATGAGTTGGATCAGCAAAACTTATTGAGAGTCGCCGACGGGTGGAACGATGCGACCATTGACAGAGTGACGTCCGAGGTTCTCGCCGATGTCGACCCCCGCGCTCAAGGTGTGGCGATGCGAAACCTTTCTAAAGTCTACGCCTGGGCGGGTAAGAAAGAGGAAGCGTACCGCGCCGCCCACAAGGCATTGGAGCTTTACCCGGGGGACGCCGAAGCGCACGACCAGGTGGGCAACCTCGCTTACCGTTTGGGCAAGACGGATGAAGCGGTCGAGCGCCTTCGTTTTCTCGTGAGCTTCGAGCTGTCCCCCGATGTGACCTTCTACGTCAAAGCGCACACGCAACTCGCCAGAATGCTTGCCGAGCGGGGCGAGTACGATGAATGTGAAGCCGTGTTGGCCAGGCTGTTGCGGATCGATCCAGAGAACGCAGCCGCGCAGCAACAATGGGGCGAATTGCTCATGCTGCAAGGAAGCCGGCTGCTTAACGACGGACGTCCGGCCGACGCGGCGGAAAAACTGCGCCAATTGACCCGTTTGCAACCGGAAAACACCGATGGCAAAGTCCAGTTGGCGACGGCGCTGATTCGAACGAACGACTATCAGGCCGCCGCCCCGGTTCTGAGGTCGATCATTGACGAGCAGCCAGGATTCTTAGCGGCATACGACAACCTGAGCTTCGTACTCGCCCAACTCGGCCAACTGGATGAAGCGGAAGAGGTGTGCCGGCAAGCTTTGGAAATTGACCCCAGCCACGATGCCGCCCAGCGGAATCTTCAAATCATCCTGCGGCGAAGGGGTTCGGCCAGCCCTTAACGTTGTTCTCCATTCGCCGTTTCTGCCACCATATTGCCAGGGATGGAGGGAACTGTAGCGGGGGTTGTTACGGAAATCGAATCGTTGGATAGATGTTCTGGCCACGCAAGGTTCCAGCACTAATAAAGCCCCTACCCGACTTATTTATCCCAAATTTATTAACCGGAAAATTTATCCTAAGCGGTTGAATTGGAAGCTAGCTCTGCTATGCTCGCAATTGCAGGCATTTGAACCAATCCGGGGGGTTCAAATCAGGCTTAGATCGGGATGCCGGGTTTCGGTCGAAGCGCAGCAAACCTGGGGATCATCAACACTCGGCCTATCGGACTTAGACAGGAGACATCACCTTGAGTAAGCGCATTTCCGTAGTTCTTGGCGCGTTGGCTGTTTTTGCCTTCGCGAGCACGCAAGCTATGGCGGGCCACGGCCATCACGGCAGCCACGGTAGTTATGGAAGCCACGGCAGCTACGGCAGCCATGGTTCGTACGGATCGCACGGTAGTTATGGCAGCCACGGAAGTTGGGGCGGGCACCGTTGGCACCGCAAGCATCACGTTTCGTACCACGGCAGTTGGGGTTCGCACGGTAGCTATGGGTCGCACGGTAGTTACGGCTCCCACGGCAGCTATGGCTCGCACGGTGGTTACACTTCGCATGGCAGCTACGGCAGCCATGGTTCGCATGGTGGATACGTTTCTCACTACGGCGGAAGCCATGGCAGCCACGGTAGTTACGGTGGCGGTTCTGTCGGCGGCGTTTACTACTCCGTCCCAAGTTACACCTACCCGACGCACAGTTACGAGTCCTCCGGTTCGACCATTTATTATCAAGGCGAATCGTCGGGCGGCGGTGGCGTAATTCAAAGCCAGGACCAAGATTTGCCGGACCTGCCCGATCTTCCCAGCGCCGGTAGCAGCAGCAACGGCACGCTGCATGTGAACGTTCCCGCCGATGCCAAGATTTTTGTCAACGGCCGCGAGACAACCAGCGTCGGCGCATCCCGGAAGTACGTCTCGAAGAATCTGCAATCGGGTCTTCAATATCGCTACGAAATTCGCGCCGTGGCCACCGTTGATGGTCAACCGCGTGAACAAGTTCGCACGGTCAATCTGCGAGCAGGTGAATCGGTCAACGTTTCGTTCGACCTGAAAGACGTTCCGGCGATTGCGGAACAGGAAGAAGTCGACGACAAAGTGCAAACCAAACTGACCGTCAACGTGCCCGAAGGCGCGAAGATTTATCTCGCCGGGCGGGAAACGAAGTCGGTCGGTTCGCAGCGGGTGTTTGCAACTTCAAAATTGAGCGAAGGCCAACAGTGGAGTGACTATGTTGTCCGTGCCACGCTCGAACAAGACGGGCGGATGCTGACCAAGGATCAAACGTTGACGCTCGTTGGCGGTCAGGATCGGCAAATCGCGTTTGACTTCAGCGATGTCGACGTCGCCTCGGTCGCTTCGTCTACTCGCTAGCTGATAGGTACGACGGTCTTCCAAGGCTGTCGAAATTACTCAACCGCTACAACCCTCGCCGCGACCTCGTTCGCCGCGAGGGTTATTTTCTTCTTGCCCAGCCGATTTAATCGGTAAGACAAAAATATCTACCCGGCAGGCGGGTCGATACGAACTCACATGGCCAAACAATCTGCGGAAAAGCAGGCCGAAAAAAAGACCGAGCCGGCCGAAACCGCCGGCCCGTACCCTTGGAGCGCCAAGTTGCGGGGAGTCGTCAGTATTTTCCTGACGCTGCACGTCTTCGCGGTCTTCGTCGCCCCATGGTCGGGGCCGCCGCCGGCTAGTGAGTTGTCGTTTGAAGTTTCCCGGCTTGGGTTTCGCGAGTATCTGCACGCGGTCAACATCAATCACGGCTATCGTTTCTTCGCGCCAGAGCCGGGGCGCAGCCACTTGATTCGGTACGAGTTGCAGCGTGCGGATGGATCGATCGTCAATGGGACTTTCCCTGATCTGGAAGAGCAATGGCCGCGGTTGCTGTACCACCGGCATTTCATGGTGGCGGAGATGATCAACCAGATGACGATGGCGGAACCGCCGCGCGAACCGCGCTTGCAGTTTCCGAACTTCGATGCGTTCCCTCCTGCCGAGCGGCGGCGATTAAACAATGAATTCATTCGCCTGGGGCGGGATTACGAAGCGGCACGGAGGCAAGCCGAAGAATTGCTGTCGCCAGTCGCCCAGCGATTGATGATTGAACACGATGCCCAAGTTGCGCGGCTGTGGGCGGTTGAACATGCCATTCCGACTCCGGAGGAAGTGGAGGGCGGCATGGAACTGACCGATCCCCGCCTTTACCGAGAACGGCCTTTGGGAGAATTTCGGCGCCAGTCGTAACGGTTTCGTTTTCCATGAACACCATCACCGCCTATTTCCGCGAACTTCGCCAGGCATCTGTCGCCGGTTGGAACAAGTTTTGGTTCCTGCCGACCGATCCAGCGACACTGGGGATGATTCGCCTGCTGGGCGGCACGATGATTTTCTACACGCACCTGATTTGGTCGTTGGACTTGATGGGATTTTTCGGGCCGAAGGCGCGAATTACCAGCGACTTTGCAAAAGAGTTTTACGGCTCGTCGTTCGCATGGAGTTACCTGCACTGGATCGAGTCGCCAGGAATGCTGTGGACCGTTCACATACTGGCCTTGATCGCGCTGGCCATGTTTGCCGCCGGCTTGTTCACGCGGGTCACGTCCGTTCTGGCGTTTATCATTACCGTTGCCTACATGCACCGCGCGCCAGGCGCGCTCTTCGGGCTAGATCAGATTAATAGCCTGCTGGCGTTGTATTTGATGATCGGGCCGGCCGGCGCGGCTTTTTCGCTGGACAACATCTTTGCCCGCCGCGGTTGGCTGAATTTTATTCCCGTTTGGCTGCGCGGCGATGCTGAAACGGTCGGCGAAAGCGTGACGGCGAATATCGCCATCCGCATGATTCAATTGCACATGTGCATCGTTTACCTGTTTGCGGGGACGGGGAAATTGCTCGGCGGATCGTGGTGGGACGGTACGGCGATGTGGCAGACGTTCGCCAACTACGAATACCAATCGCTCGACATGACCTGGCTGGCTGGGTTCCCGTTGTTGCTGAACTTCATGACGCACCTGACGGTCGCCTGGGAAGTTTCCTACATCGCGCTCGTCTGGCCGCGCCTGACGCGCCCGCTGGTGATTGCACTGGCAATCCCGCTGCACCTAGGTATCGCTTTCTGCATGGGCATGATGACCTTCGGGTTGGTGATGCTAATTGCCAATCTGGCATTCGTCTCACCGGCTCTCATCAGGGCCGTAACTTCACCCTTGCTAATGAAGTTGCGTCTGATGCCGGCGGGTGCGTAGGGCTTCTTGAACAGAAGGTCGCAGAGGACGCGGAGAAGGGAAGATGGTTCGACTTCGTCGAACCGCTTTCCAAGATCACCTTCTCTGTGACCTCCGCGTTCTCCTGTCCAAAGGAGTCTCTTGACAATGGTGACAGCATCGCTGGCAATGCTTTGCGATTGCGGCAGTAGCGAACTTGCTGCTAATCTCGCCCGCGCTACGTTCAGCTTTTCTTCTGCTCCATTAGGGAACGGAAATCATGCGTCGCTTTCAAACGCTTCTCCTGTCGCTGCCATTGGTAATCGCAGGAATCTGTGTCTCCCCGTGCCAAGGACAATTGCGCGAAGACGCCGCGGTACGCGCTTCGGCGGGTGTGCTGGACGAGATCATGGCGGTGCAACTCAAGGCGATTCCGCGTTCGCTGTTGGCCGACGCGGAGGCCATCGCCGTCGTACCAAACGTGGTGAAGGGAAGTTTCGTCGTCGGCGTGCGGCACGGTAAAGGCGTGGTCTGTGTACGCGATGAGAGCGGTGGTTGGCGTCCGCCGCAGTTCGTCACGCTGACGGGCGGCAGCGTTGGATTTCAAGTCGGCGTGCAGGCGACTGACGTGATTTTGGTTTTCAAGACTCGCAAGAGTGTCGAGGGGTTGCTCTCCGGCAAGTTCACGATCGGGGCGGATGCAGCCGCAGCCGCTGGGCCGGTCGGCCGCAACGCCGCCGCCGCGACCGATGCCGCGCTGCAGGCGGAAATCTACTCCTACTCGCGCAGCCGGGGGCTGTTCGCCGGGGTCGCGCTCGACGGCAGCGTTCTGGAAATCGACAAGTCAGCGAACACGCTCTATTACCGTGGCACGGGGCTTTCGCCTGAGGGGAATGCGCTCGCCGAGAACGCACGCTTGCCCGAGTCGGCCGGCATCCTGCTGACTAACGTCGCGAAATACTCTGCTCCGCCCATCGACGAAGCACAACGACAAGGCGGCCCGCTGGTTGAACAGCCGCGCGAGAGCGACGCGGCGGCCGCGCTGCGCGGGCAACTGGTTCAATCTTCGCGGCAGTTGATGACGCTGCTGGACGACCAGTGGCGGCAATACCTGGCGCTGCCGGCTGAGATTTACACCGGCCGCGGTCACCCCGCGCCGCAGTTCATCGCCGGGGTGGCAACGAACTACGACATCGTGGCGGCCAATCCGCAGTACCGCGAATTGACGTCGCGGGCGGAATTCCGCAACACCCACGCTCTGCTGCGGCAATACGTCGCCGCCATCTCTCCGCAGGCTTCGACGCTGCGCCTGCCTCCACCGCCGCGGTGATAACCATCTGACATGGCGGCTAACCCTAGCCCCTTCCCAATCCTCGGCTTATACTGCGGTGTTTGGCCTCAATAATGAGGCTTGATGCCTTTCGTTTGCGTAACCGTTGAGGAGCTTTCCCGTGAGTCATTCGCTTGCCCTGGTGGGTGCTACTGGTGCCGTGGGCCGCATTGTTCGTCAGTTGTTGGAAGAGCGTGAATTCCCTTTCGACAAGATCAAGTTCCTGGCTTCCAAGCGCAGCGCCGGCACGAAACTGACTTTCAAGGGCGAGGAACATACGGTCGAGTTGTTGGAGCCAAGTGCGTTCGACGGGATCGACATCGCCATTGCCAGCACGCCAGACGAGGTGGCGGCGGAATTTGTTCCTTGGGCGGTCGCGAAGGGAACGATCGTCATTGACGAGAGTGGTTATCACCGGATGCTCGATCACGTGCCACTGGTCGTGCCGGAAGTGAACCCCGAAGCGATCACGGAGCACAAAGGCATCATCGCCAGCCCTAATTGTTCGACGACGCAGATGGTCGTGGCGATGAAGCCGCTGCACGACGCCGGGCGGATCAAGCGGGTCGTCGTCAGCACTTACCAGGCGACTAGCGGTGCGGGCGTCAAGGGTGAAGAGGAGTTGGAGTGCGGGTCGCGGGCGGCGCTCGCCAAAGAGGACTACGTTTACTCCGCGTTCACGCACCCGATTGCGTTCAACCTGATTCCGCAAATCGGCAGCGCGAAGTACGAAGGCTACACATCCGAAGAGATGAAGATGGTCTGGGAGACGCACAAGATCTTCGGCGACGATTCGATCCAAGTTTGCCCGACGTGTGTGCGTGTGCCGGTGACGAACTGCCACAGTGAAAGCATCCTGGTCGAAACCGAAAAGAAAATCAGCGTCGATGAAGCGAAGGAACTGTTCGATGCGTTTCCCGGCATCAGTGTCGTAGACGACCTGCCCAACTGCCAATACCCGATGCCGCTGAGTTGCGACAAGAGCGACGAGGTTTACATCGGTCGGCTGCGGCGAGACCTCTCCAGCCCCAACGGCCTGGCGTTTTGGTGCGTCAGCGACAACCTGCGCAAGGGGGCCGCGACCAACGCCGTGCAGATTGCCGAGTTACTTGTGAAGAGCGCGGCGGGCGTTTAGTTCCGCCCAATAGCCGGGACGCAACGCGTCGCGACGTGAAGAAAATGACGCGCGTTCTCAAACTAACCATCGCTTACGACGGCACAGACTACGTCGGTTGGCAACGCCAAAAGAATGGCCCCAGTGTCCAATCTGCCATCGAGCGGGCGTGGCAGAAAGTCACTGACGAAGCGGTGATCGCGACTGGCAGCGGGCGAACCGATAGCGGCGTACACGCGCTGGGGCAAGTCGTTGGCATCCCAACGGAAAGCAAATTGCCGCCCCAGACGTTGCTGCGGGCGATGAATACCTATCTGCCGAGCGACATCGTGGTTTTAGAAGCAGCCGAAGCGCCACCGGCCTTCGATCCGATCCGCCACGCGGTGCGCAAACAATACCGCTACGTCTTTCAAGATGGGCGAATCCTCGACGTGCTCGCCCGGCGGCATTGTTGGTTTATCCCGCAGCAGTTGAACGTCGAAGCGATGCGAACGGCTGCCGAACATCTAGTCGGAACGCACGACTTCGTCAGTTTTCAATCGGCGGGCAGCGAAAGGGCAACCACCGTGCGAACGGTTTTCGAGGTCAGCGTCGAACGGGGCAGGGGGCCGCTGCGCGAGAACATCACGTTTGAAATCGCCGCCGACGGATTTCTTTACAATATGGTCAGGGCGATTGCTGGTTCGCTGGCGAAGATTGGCCGCGGGTCTCACGATCCGGTTTGGATGAAGGAAATTCTTCAAGCCCAAGATCGCACGCTCGCAGGCCCCACCGCGCCGCCGCAGGGTTTGTTCTTGGTAAAAGTGGACTATGATTTGTAGCAGGCACCTTCCGTGTGCCGCCTGCTGCGTCGCACACAAATAACGCCGGCAAACGGCACACGGAGGGTGCCTGCTACTGTAATGCGAATCG
>CALBTA010000356.1 GCA_937967755.1 uncultured Planctomycetaceae bacterium
AAGCTGACAGACACAGCGATGGACCACATCGCGGGCCTACCCAACCTCAAAACGCTGCGTATTTCAAATACGGAGGTGACTGACGGGGGCATTGAAAAGCTGCGCGGCCACGCTAAACTGAGTGAGCTATATCTCGACGGCAACCTGTTGACCGATGCGTGTGTCCCGCATCTGAAAACGCTGCCGAAGTTAGACGACCTGAGTTTGACCGGAGCTGATGTGACCGACGAGTCCGTACCCACGCTCGCGTCGATGAGGAAACTGGTCTTCTTGTACGTGGACGATACTCATATCACTGAAGACGGAGTACGACAACTGAAGGCCGCTCTGCGGGACTGCGATATCACGACCGACTACGACGAGTGACCGCCGTCGCGTTGGAAGCGAACAGATTCGCGCCGTCAATCATTGAACGTGCGGGCATACAGCCCGCCGTCGGCCAGCAACACCGTGCCGGTGACGAAGGCCCCGGCTTCGCTCGCCAACAGCAGCATGGGGCCGACCATGTCTTCGACCTGGCCCCACCGCTTTACGGCGGTGCGGTTGGAGAACTCTTGTTTCTTTTCGTCAGAGAGAATACTCATCGGCAAGTCGGTCATGACTGGTCCGGGGGCCAGGCAGTTGACCGTAATGCCGTGCTTGCCAAGCTCCAGCGCGTACGCCCTGGCCAAACCCAACAGCGCGGTCTTCGTGGCTGAATAGCTGCCGCGGCCGGCGAATGATTGCAGCCCCATGATGCTGCTGGTGAAAATGATGCGGCCCCATTTTCGCTCGACCATGCCGGGGGCGAGGGCCTTCGACAGCCGCATGCAACTCGTCAGGTTCAACTCCATGATCCGGTCCCAACTTTCCTGATCCTGGTCGACCAGGTTCATCGGCTCGTTGCTGCCGGCGTTGTTGAACAAGATATCGACTTTACCGAAAGTCGCTTCGGCCCAACTCGCCAGGGCGTCGCACTGATCGCGGTCGGTCATATCACAGACCTTGTACTCTACGCGAACATCCAAGCCCTCGCCGATTTGCTTCGCGGCGGCTTGCAGTTCGTCTTCGTGGCGAGAACAAATCGCCACGTCAGCACCAGCCTCCGCGAAGCCGCGAGCGGTCGCCTTACCGATGCCCTTGCTGCCGCCGGTGACCAGGGCTGTTTTTCCTGATAAATCGAAGAGTTGGTTGAGCATCGAGGAGTTGGTCTTCAGTATTTGATGTCAGTGTTCGGACTGTGCTAACTCGCTTCGTCATCCGGTTCGGGGGTAAATTCAACGCCCTCGTAGATTTCTGCAAGCGGAAGTTCCGTTTCGATTTCTGGCAAGAGGATTACATCGCCGGTGCTGGCATAAACTTCGCGAACGAATCCTTGCTCGGTTCGTCGGTACGCCACGACGGCGGCAGGCTCCTGTTCGACAAGAATGTAGACCGCCAGTTTGCCGATCGTGAGATAGGCGTCTTTCTTCTCGCCTTCGTCGGTGCGTCTTGTCTTCGCAGAGAGAACTTCCACAACGACGACGGGGTCGTCTTGGAAGGAGTCAGTCACTGGATTGGGGTCGCAGACAACTGAGATATCTGGGTAGTAAAACCGAACATGCGAAGTAAGGCGCAAGCGAACCTTCGTATCGGAATTGAACGGTTGGCAAGGTTTCCCTCGCAAGCGTGAATGCAAGAAACCGAAGACGTTCCCAGCGATTACATTGTGTAGGTTGCGCGCCCCAGCCATGGCGTAGACGACACCACCTAGGTACTCGTGCTTCACTTCGGAAACGAGTTCCCCCGCGAGGTAATCTTCAACAGCGATCAGATCGAGTTTTTCGGCGGCGGTCATACTTCAAGGATATGCAGTTCGCACGAAGACATCAACCGCCGCCTTGATTGCCTATATAGAAACCGCGGTTCACCGTACATGATGACGAAGCGATTCCAGCTTTCTCTTCAGCGCCGCCTTCGAGTCTCGTTCGCCGTGTACTAGTACGATCTCGCCGGGCGGTTCGTTCATCCCGCCGACGTAGTCAAGTAGGTTCTGCTGATCGGCGTGGGCGGAATAGCCTGCCAGGTTGTGAACCTTGGCGTTGATCTTGTACTGCTTGCCGTCGAGTTCGACCGAGTCGCGGCCCCCTTGAATATCGCGCCCGGGCGTACCCGCACCCTGATAGCCGACGAAGACGATGTCGGTCGTTGGCTGGTCGAGGAAAGCCTTCAAGTAGTTGACAACTCGCCCGCCGGTACACATTCCGCTGCCAGCGATCACCACCGCGCCGATGCCGCTGGTTTTCAGGTAGTTCAGGGTGTCTTCGTGCTCTTCGTGATCGGCGATGGTGTACAGGTTATCAAACACCAGCGGCTGGTCGCCCGCTTTCAAAACCTGCTGTGCCTCGGCATCCCAGTAAGGTTGCAGCGTGTCGTAAACTTCCGTGAAACGCGAAGCCAGCGGCGAATCGACGATGATATCGACGTGCTTCAGCAGCGACTTTCCGCTTTCGGTTTGCAGTTGTTCGAAAATGCCGTTCATCTCGTACAGCAACTCTTGCGTGCGGCCCAGGCTGAACGCGGGGATGATCGTCACCCCTTTGTCCGCTAGCGTGCGGCGGAGGATTTCGTGCAACCGCTGGCGGCGCTGCGTGCGGTCGGCGTGAATTTTGTCGCCGTAGGTCGATTCCAAAACCAGCAGATCAGCCCCCTCGGGCGATTTTGGATCCTTCAACAGCGGCGCATGGGGCGCACCCAAGTCGCCGGAGAAGACCGTCCGCTTCCCGCCCGATTCGACTTCCACCCAAGCCGAACCCAGAATATGGCCCGCCGGGTGCATGCGAATTTTCGCATCGCCGGGAATGTCTTGCCAGATGCCGTAATCCAGCGGGTGAAGCAGTTCTTCAACCGAATCCTGAAACGCCTTGATCATCCGCTTATTGCGGGTGAAACCGATCTTCAGCGCGTCCTCAATTGTCAGCGGCAACAACTTGGCGGTGGGCTGCGTGCAAAAGATTGGCCCCTTGAACCCCGCCGCCATCAGATAGGGCAAGCGGCCAACGTGGTCGATGTGAACATGCGTGAGAATCAGCGACTCGATGCCATCGAGCGAAAATTCAATTTCCAAATCGGGATGGCGGCGCGCGTCATCCCCTTGGAACAACCCGCAATCGACCAACATCGACGCGCCGCCCGCCAATTTCAACTGATGACAGGAGCCGGTGACCCCTTCATGCCCGCCGTGATGTACGAGTTACATGAGCGTTTGCGATTAACAAGAGAGTGTCGC
>CALBTA010000357.1 GCA_937967755.1 uncultured Planctomycetaceae bacterium
CAACTCGGCATAACCGACCTGGAAGTTGCCCAACTTGGCTACGGCAGCATGGGGTTGCGGGGGCCGAAGACGTGGGGCGTGCGGGTGGTGGATGAGGCGGCGGCCGAGGCGTTTCTGAACCGCGTGCTGGATGCCGGCATCAACTTCATTGATACCTCGCCAGATTACGGCATTTGCGAAGAGCGGATCGGCCGGTACATCGCCTCCCGGCGGAACGAGTATTTTCTGGCGACCAAGTGCGGCTGTGTTTACACGCAGCACGACGAGCACCTGGAAATCGATCACCAGTGGAAACCCGACGTGATCCAGCGCAATATCGAAACGAGTTTGCGCCGGATGAAAACCGACCACGTCGATCTATTGCAGTTCCACGGCGGCGACGCTGACTCGCTGCAACGTGCCGGGCTGATTGACTTGCTCGCCAACTATCGCCGGCAAGGAATAATTCGCCACATGGGGGCATCCAGTTCGCTGCCCAATCTACCCGGTTTGATCGAACTGGGAGTGTTCGAGACGTTTCAGATTCCTTATTCCTGCCTTGCCCCGCAGCATCATGATCTGATCACGCAAGCCGCGGAGGCCGGGGCGGGAATCATTATTCGCGGCGGCATCGCCCACGGCGGACCCGACGCTGAAATTCAACGCCCGAAGTTGAACGACATCTGGCAGCAAGCTCGCCTGGACGAGATCAAACCGCCTGAGATGTCCCGGGCGGAATTCATTCTGCGGTACACCCTAGCGCACCCACACCGCCACACGACGATTGTCGGCACCTGCAACGAGCGGCACCTGGCGGAAAATCTGGCCGCCGCCGCATCAGGGCCTTTGCCGGATGATCTGTATCAGCAAGCAAGCGAGCGGGTTGCGAACATCCTGCCGGCATAGCCGGTCACGTCGCCTGTCGCAATTCGTTGCCACCCTGCGACTTGCGGCAATCTTGCCAAAAAGTGTACACCGCTCTCGGTTGTGAAGTGCAACACTTGTGGCTTTTAAGAGGGTTACCGCAAGGTTGATTCGTTAAGTTGGTTTCGTTCACGAAACCTAATATCAACCCAGGAGCATTGCGTTGTCCTATCAGCATCTTAACCTGCAAGAGGGGGAAGTCATCCACGCGTTGCGCCGCGTCCGCCGCTGGTACGGTTCGCTCTCCGACGAAGGCTGGGATACCGAACTGAACTTCGAACTGCGCGCGATGGCATCGCCCAATGGGTACGATTTCCACTACCTCGTCATCAACCGCCGCTACGGGAAACAGCAAATTCCGCTGCCGGTGGTTTACGCTTCGTCGGAAGAGGACGCTGCGTTGTTGTTTACCGCGTGCGGTGAAATTGCTCATTCCATTTCGCCATGCACTCGGCGAAGGCGCAGGACGTCAGGGTGATCGAATGGTGCGTTTAGGAGCTGGTCGTAGTCTTCTGTGTAGCGGACCAGTAGGTGGTTAGGCCCGATCCTTTTGAACGCGGCGTAACCGAACCGGTCATCGAGACTCAAATTGACGACCAGCGGCTCCCAGTAGCCAAAGTTCCACTCGCCTTCAGCGGACGTCAATTCCCAGAAGTCTTCGACTTTCACCCTGCCGTTGTACGCGCAGACCATCGGTAGGTGGGGTTCCGTTTCAACGTACCAGAAACTCAGCCGGTTGCCGGGCAGACCCGATTCGCACGTCCAGGTGCCGAGATGGATGTCGGTATCCGGCCTGGAGCCGAGATCGGTTTGCCAAAGCAGCGCCACGGTGATGAGGACTGCCACTGGAATGCTCAATACTCGATAATCGATCTGCATGACATAGTGGGTGCGGCGTCGAGGGCGGAGACAGCCGCGCTCGGAATTCGATAGAACCAACAGAACCCTACGTCACGGAACGGACCGAGGCAAAATCGATGCTCATTCCCGACGACCTCCATGCCCACTTCCACGATTCAGCCCTGACGCTCCACCGATACGACGCGCGCGGCAGGCGCCTGACGGTTCACATCGAAAAAGAGATCGGTCCAGAAACTGGGATCATTACGTTTCACAACGTCTCATTCGTTTCGATCTTGCAGAACTTTTCAGGCGACGCCATTGAAGCCAGGCCCGTGGGCGAGCTGACCGACCAGACCTGGTCCCGCTACTCGGCCTACCCCGATGCGCTCGAGCCGGACGAAATCGCCTTTCAGATTGTTGATCAGGAAGGACCGACGCACCTGGTTGTAGCAAAGTCAATTTCGTACGAATTGTGCCCCGAAAACCAAAACTGAGCCGCAAGGCGCTAGCCGCCTGCAAGTGGTGAATCACCAACGGAATAGCGCCTACTGGCTTGAAAGGCGGGGCGGGATTATTATAATGAACATATGTTTTGTAGTCAGGCGTGTATATAGGGGTTTTGGCGGGCAGCTTGCGATATGGTTAGGATGCAAAACGTTGCACGGTCGCCGACGAGAGTCGCCGCTCACATGGTTGCGGTGCTGAAAAAGTGGTCCCTCGGGGGAGGGAGGCGTGCTGAATAACTGTCAGCACTTACCTGCCAAAGGTGGTGCTGAAAAACTCTCACCGAAAACGAACCGGCGGGCATTCGGGCATCGCCCGAGCGGCGTAAGAGGGCGACGATGGGGCAGGCGGTCGAATTGCGCCGGCTGCATCAACAGCTTCCGTGCGGGTTGATAGAAGGGAGACATCAAAATATTGCGTTGAGCGATTGATTCCATGATAATTGAACTTTGTTTACCTTTTGCGATGATCGGTGCCGTGATCCGACGTTTCCCAAACCTCGTTTTGTTCACTGCCCTGGCGGCGGCCGGTGCGGCAATCTGCGGCGGGAGTTGGGCTAACGGTGAAGCGATCTCGGACGCCGATCGGGCCTTCTTCGAGAATCGCATTCGGCCTGTGTTGGTGAAGCATTGTTACGAGTGCCATTCGCACGATTCCGGTGAGTTGGGCGGCAAGCTGTTGCTGGATAGCCGCGCGGCGATGCTCAAAGGTGGGCAGTCTGGCCCGGCGCTGGTGGCGGGTAAGCCGGAAGAGAGCCTGATCATCCATTCGCTGCGCTACGACGATTTGGAAATGCCGCCCCAGCAGCCGCTGCCGGAGGCGGTTGTCAACGACTTCGTCCGCTGGATTCAACGCGGTGCTCCTGATCCGCGGATGGCCACCGAGCAAACGGAATCGAGTGACGATCTTGATTCTGCGTCGTTGTGGTCGTTCCGCCCGCGTAGCGATCCTCCTTTGCCCGACGTGAAGGCGAAAGGCTGGGTTCGTGATCCCTTGGACCAATTTGTGTTGGCGCGACTGGAAGCGAAGAGTTTGATGCCGACGGGCGATGCCGATCCGCGCACGTTGATTCGGCGTTTGCACTACGACTTGATCGGGTTGCCGCCAACGTTCGCCGAAGTCGAAACGTTCGCTGCCGAATATGAATCGCAAGGCAGCGATGCCGTGGAGCGATTGGTCGACGATTTGCTGGCTCGCCCTCAGTTTGGCGAACGCTGGGGCCGGCATTGGCTGGATGTGGCCCGCTACGGGGAATCCAATGGCGATGATGGCCTGGGTCGCAACGCCAGTTTTCCGCATGCTTGGCGCTACCGCGACTATGTGATTGATGCGCTGAACCGCGACGTGTCGTACGATCAGTTTCTCACCGAACAAATTGCCGGCGACTTGCTGACCGCGGAATCTGCCGATGAGAAAAACCGCCAACTGGTAGCAACCGGGTTTTTGGCGATTGGGTCGAAGCCGGCCGCGGCGATGAACAAGAACTTCGCAATGGACATCGTCAACGATCAAATCAACGTGGTCAGCACGGCGGTGATGGGGTTGAGCGTCGCCTGTGCCCGCTGCCATGACCACAAGCACGACCCGATTCCGACGCGCGACTACTACGCGCTGGCTGGCCTGTTCACCAGTACAGAAACGCTTTACGGGACGGGTGCCAATGAAAAGCTGACCGCTCCGCCGACTCCGCTGCACCAGTTGAACTCGCATTTGGCTCGCGCGGGATCGGCTGAGAAAGACGCCCCGCCGAAGTTTCCCGATGATCACGGGGAAGCGATTTCCGGGTTGCGGCCTGCGATTTACGCGCCGCTCGACGAACGATCGGACGAACTCAACGCGGATTCAGGCGTGACTTATTCCGGCGAGCAAATCGCCACGGTCAAGGCGGCCCGGTTGCAGGGTTCGCTTGCGGGCGGTGAAAGCGGCGACCCGTCGTACAGCGTCGCGTTCTGGTTCCGCAACACCACCAAGAACAACGCCCGGCCGATCACCGCGTACCTGTTTTCCCGCGGGGAAGAGGGCAATAAGCCCGGGCCAGGCGATCACCTGGGCATCGGCGGATCCCACGACAAGGCCCGCGCTGGCAAGCTGTTCATCTTCAACGGCCCCGCGACGAAGCAATCGCTGGCCGGAAGCACGGTCATTACTCCGGGAAGTTGGAACCACGTCGTCTTGGTTCGCAATGGGAGACACGTACAACTCTTCTTGAACGGCGGCATCGCACCTGAATTCGAGGGCGAACTTCCCGCCACGTTTGACGGCTCGCCGGCATTCACGCTGGCGGCGCGGAGCGACACCTTCGCACCGCTGCAAGGCAACGTCGCTCACTTTGCGATTTTCCCGCGCGCCCTTTCGGCCGAGGAAGCCGGGCGATTGCATGAAGCAGCGGGCCAGCCGAAGCCTCCGCGCGTGTTGGGCCAGGCGATGGGTGTTCGCGATCGGGCGAAGCCGGCCGATTGCAAGATTCACATCGGCGGCGAAACCGGCAGGCTCGGGCCGGTGGTGAAACGCGGCGTGCTTTCCGCCTATGATCGCGTGGCTGTCGAAGATGAATCGAGCCGCTTCGCAACTTCTCTTGCGATTGACGCCAAGCAAAGCGGCCGGCTGCAACTGGCCCAATGGCTGACCCGCCCTGACCACCCACAAACCGCCAGGGTGATGGTCAACCGCATCTGGCTGCACCTGTTCGGGCAAGGTATTGTGACGACGCCGGATGATTTTGGCGTCTACGGTTCGCGGCCGACGCACCCGATGTTGCTTGACCATCTGGCCCAGCGGTTCGTGCGCGATGGGTGGTCGGTGAAGCGAATGATTCGGGCGATCGTACTCAGCCGAACGTACCAGCTCGACAGCCGTTGCGACGCCGCGCTCGCCCAGGCCGATCCTGAAAACCGTCTGCTCGCCCGACACAACCGCCGGCGGCTGGATGCGGAGTCGATTCGCGACAGTATCTTGCAGGCCAGCGGTCAGCTCAATCTCCAGCCGGCAGAAGGTTCGGCAGTTGCGAAGGTCGATGCGCTGATCAATTGGCCGCCGGGCGAATCGACTAACTTGCATCGCGAAAGCAATCACCGCAGCGTTTATCTCTGCATGCTTCGACACGCGCCGCCGCCGGAACTTTCGGCGTTCGATTTGCCCGACGGCGTCAGCGTGATGGGGCGACGCAACGTCACCACGCTGCCAACGCAGACGCTGTTTCTGATGAACAGCCCGATGGTGGTCGAGCAAGCTGAACTGCTGGCCGCGCTGGTGTTGAAGCAGCCCGAGATGGACGTTGCGGCGAGGGTGCGATTCGCCTTTCAAAGAACACTCAGCCGCAATGCCAATGACACCGAACAGCAGCAAAGCATCGATTTGGTACAATCCATCGCCAAGTCGCCTGAGTTGGAGTCGATGGATTCCGGCCAGCGGCAATTGAAAGCCTGGGCGGTGCTGTGCCAGGGGCTGCTCGCCGCTAACGAATTTCGTTACGTCGATTAGAATAGGTCTCGATTGAAACAAGCCGACTGAAACCGGGGACCACAACATGATCTTTTCGCGACGCCGAATGCTGCAAACCGCCTCTTGTGGGTTTGGCTACCTGGCACTGGAAGCCATGCTTGGCCACATCGCCCACGCGCAGTCGCCCGCCGGCGCGCTGGCTGCTGGTCGCGA
>CALBTA010000358.1 GCA_937967755.1 uncultured Planctomycetaceae bacterium
GCCCGCCGTAGAACGGATTGTCAATCCGTTCGAGGCAGGGAAGCGGAGAAGGGAGGTCATGCAATTACCGTTGCGGGAAAGTGTTTTTTCGCAGAATTTCCCCAGCCTCGTTGCAACGTGAAGATTGACCGGCCGTCGCGTTGATCTGATAATGGAAACATGGCAACCATTGACCAAATCGAAAACCTGATTAGTTCCCTTTCCCCGAGTGAAAAGGCCCAACTCGTTCAGCATGTGGTCAAAGACTTGGGCGGCGTGCTACCCGGCATCGAAAGCCGCCCGGGTGTTTGCGGAGGCGAGCCCTGCATCGTTCGCACCCGCATTCCAGTCTGGGTGCTGGAACAGTCACGCCGGCTTGGCGTGAGTGAAGCTGATCTGCTGAGAAGCTATCCCACGTTAAGAGCCGAGGATTTGGCAAATGCCTGGGCCTACGTTCGCGGGCATCGTGAAGAGATGGATCGCCAAATTTCGGAAAACGAGGCTGCCTGAAAATGGCGAATCTTTTTTCCGACGAGAACTTTCCCCAACCAGTTGTCGAACGCCTGCGCGAGTTGGGCCATGACGTGGAAACGGTTGTCGAATCTGGCAACGCGGAACAATCCTGGCCGGATGCCAACGTGCTTGACTACGCCACAAGTAACTGTCGCGCTGTTTTGACGATGAATCGCAGGCACTTCATTCGTTTGCACGGAGAGCGATCGGATCACGAAGGGATTGTCGTTTGCACCGTCGATCCCAACTTCGAACGGCAGGCTCAGCGAATTCACGACGCCCTGGCACAGTATGGTTCATTGCGAGGCGAATTGATCCGCGTTAACCGGCCCGCCACTTAGTGTTCTTTTGCCAAGGTGGCTAGGCGGGAACGAAGCGGTGCTTTCTATGAAATTCTAGGAATTGTGCGGTCGCGCGACTTGGTCTTCGCAGGAGATTGCGGCGATTCAGCCCTAGCGCCATTCGTTGGTCTGATTTGATTCGCTTTGACACCAAGAGGCGCCCATCAAGGGCGAAGGATATCAATCCCGCGTCGAAGAGCGCGTCCAGCGTCGCAATGAGTGGAAGCCCGTTGGCGGGGTTGAGTCTCTCATCATCACTCGAATCTTTCCACGGCTTGATGTGTGAGGCTCGTATTGCATCAAGGATCGTTGTACCCGTCACGCAGCATCGCGAATCCCACATTTGGCGTACTGACGCACGAAACGCACCTTGGCCAACACGGGCGTTGGCCAGTGTTTCCCGTGTTGTCACATTGTTCCGTTTCAAGAGAATGGATCGAAGATCAGATACGATTGAGCAGTGCGAAGTCCTGCGCTTTGCAATCTCGATCGTCGGCACTCTGTCGATCACCTTGGCGTAAACGCGCGTTTTGCCCTGGATCAGATCTCCGAGCCTGAGCAAGTAGTTTCGCTCGAAACTTTCGATCTTTCGATTTCCTAAACTGTGGCCCAATTTTGCCGTGCATAGAACGCCAAACCCTTCCGCACCATTTCGCGATGCTTCGACATGTCTCACACGCTCAGGGAATCCCGGCGAAGCACCTCCCCATGTGTTGCCGAGAATTGTAATACGCTCTACACCTCTGACCGTTTTCAGTTGATCGGACCAAACCCGAAGGAAAACTTGGTTTGTAGTCGGGTTCACCGCGCCCCATGACCACCGGGCATTGGCAAGAACGGCCCCGAGCGAATCTTCGAAGAAGTGACTAATTAGCATCTTGCAACTGCCCTCCGTTGTAGGAAAGTGAGCGAATCTGGCTCCACTGGAGCATTGTGAAGTGGGATACGCAACATCCCAATGAAGCACGTAAACGCAGTTTGGAGACTCTGAAATAGGAACACATCGTGTGGCGGTCACCATCTCACGAACTTGTCAAACAGCCCAATTCAAACAGCTTACAAAGCCCTCCTCCGATGCTATCCAACCAACGCTAAAAATGCTAAAATTGGGGTTTAAAAATGGACGGATTTTTTCCTCTGAGATGTGCCGGTTTTGGCTCGTTTGGATTCGTGATTTCGCCCTTAAGTTTTCCGCTGTGAATCAGCGGAGCGGGGCGATGATTCCAGGCTTTATCGCCGGCTTGAAAGGAAGCTGCATTGGCAAGCGGACCTAACGATCCCAACGAACCGCAAGTTCCTGGTGACAACAATTCGGGCGATGGCGACGGGCAAAATGGTGATGGTGAACACCCGATCGGCCGGCTGGTGGAAGCGTCGATCGAAGACGAGCTGAAGGAGAGCTATCTGACGTACGCGATGAGCGTGATCGTCAGCCGGGCCTTGCCGGATGTGCGCGACGGGTTGAAGCCGTCGCAGCGCCGCATCCTGGTGGCGATGAACGACCTGGGCTTGCCGCCGGGCGGATCGACCAGCAAGTGCGCCGGTATCGTTGGCGAGACGATGAAGCGGTACCACCCGCACGGCGACCAGGCGATTTACCCGACGCTGGTTCGCATGGCCCAAGAGTGGGCGACGCGTTATCTGCTGGTCGACAAGCAAGGCAACTTCGGATCGATCGCCGGCCTGCCGCCCGCCCAAATGCGGTACACCGAAGCCCGGCTGTCGCATGTTTCGGTCGAAATGCTGGCCGACTGCAAGCTCGACACGGTCGACTTCGTTCCGAACTACGACGAAAAGCTGACCGAACCATCGGTGCTGCCTTCGCGGTTTCCGAACCTGCTGGTCAACGGTTCACAGGGTATTGCCGTCGGCATGGCGACGAGCATTCCGCCGCACAACTTGTCTGAGGTCTGTGATGCGCTGACCGCGGTGATCGACGACCCCGACATGTCGATCGACCAGATCATGGAAATCATGCCTGGCCCCGACTTTCCCACGGGCGGGCAGATTTGCGGGCGGGCGGCGATCCGCCGGGGCTACCACACCGGCCGGGCGACGATCATTCTGCGCGGTGAAGTGAAGATCGAAGAGTACAAGAAGGGCAGCCACCGCATCGTCATTACCGGTTTGCCCTACCAGCAAACCCGCGACGCGGTTTACCAGAAGATCAGCGAACTGGTCGCCGACGGCCGCATCCCCGGCATCTCGCCCTCGGGCATGACCGACGAAAGCGATCTGAAAGAACCGGTTCGCCTGGTGCTGAAGGTGAAGAACGGCGTCGACCCGGAAGTGGTGCTGAACCAACTTTACCAGTTCTCGCCGCTGCAAATTTCGGTATCGATCATTCTGTTGGCATTGGTTGATGGCAAACCGCGGACGCTGAGCATCAAGGATTTGATGCAAGAGTTCATCCGCCACCGCACCACCGTCATTCGCCGGCGAACGCAACACCTGTTGATGAAGGCCCGGCAGCGGAAACACACGGTCGAGGGCTTGCTGCTCGCCCTGGCCGATATCGACGAGATCATCCGCATCATCCGTTCTTCCGCGACGCAGGCCGAAGCGAAGGCCGGCTTGATGGGAGTCGAATGCCCATCGTCGATGATGGCCCGGGCGCTGGGCGAGCGCGGGTTCGCGGCGTTCGTGCAGGAGCGCGGCGAAGCGGAAACCTACAGCCTGACCGGCGTGCAAGCCGACGCCATCTTGCGGATGACGCTTGGTTCGCTCGTCAATCTGGAACAAGAAAAACTGTCCGACGAGTACAACAAGCTGCTCGACGAGGTGGAAGAGTACCTGCGGATTCTGTCCGACGAAGCGAACATCCTGGCGATCATCAAGGAAGACCTCGACGAACTGAAACGCCGCTTCGGCGACAAGCGGCGGACTGAGATCACCGGCGAGGAGATCGGCGATATCGATCTGGAAGATTTGATCGACGAAGAGACGATGGTCGTTTCGATTAGCCACCGCGGTTACATCAAGCGCACGCCCGTGACGACCTACCGCGCCCAACGCCGGGGCGGGAAGGGCCTGAAGGGGGCGGCGACCGAAGATGAAGATCCGATCCAGCATCTGTTCGTCGCCAGCACACACGCCTATTTGATGTTCTTTACCAACCAGGGCAAGTGCTATTGGCAGAAGGTTTACGACTTGCCGCAACTTTCCCGCGAAGCCCGCGGCCGGGCGATTGTGAACCTGCTGAACTTGGACGAGGGCGAAACGATCACAGATTGCCGGGCGATTCGCGACTTCGACCAGCCCGATCATTTTCTGATCATGGCGACGCGCAACGGGCTGGTGAAGAAGACCGACCTTTCAGCCTACAGCCGCCCGCGCAAGGGCGGGCTGATTGCCGTGAAACTGAAAGAAGGGGACGAACTGGTCGACGTGGTCGTCGCCGGGCCTAGCGATGAGTTGTTGCTGGCCACCGCACACGGCATGGCGATCCGCTTCGCCCATGAAGAGATGCGTTCGCTGGGCCGAAATTCCAGCGGGGTGAAGGGCATCAAGTTGGTTGGGGACGATTCGGTCGTGGGCATGGTTGTTTGCGACCCCGACGCCACGCTGCTGACCGTTTGCGAGAAAGGCTACGGCAAGCGAACGTACTTCGGTCCCGGTGCGGTTGATGATGAAGCTGAAGACGATGCTGATAACGGCGACGAGATGTCGCCGAGCAACCAACGTTACCGCATCCAACGCCGCGGCGGCAAAGGTTTGCGAGACATCAAAGCGACCGACCGCAACGGACCGGTCGTCGCGATCAGCCGGGTGGAAGACGACGACGAGATTCTGATGATGACCGCCCGCGGCAAGATTCAACGCGTCCGCTGCGCCGAAATCAGCGTGATCGGCCGCAACACCCAAGGCGTGCGGATCATGTCCCTCGACGAAGGCGACACCCTGGCCGCGGTTGTCCGCGTTCCGAAGGAAGATGCGGATGATGTGGAGGTTTCGCCGGAAGTGAGCCCTACCTCTCCTGCCCCAAGTGAGGTGGCACCAACGGAAAGCGGTGATGAAGAAGAGTAGTAGCAAGATTTGATCGCGGTCGCCACGGCGGCATATAATGAGTCGCACTGCATTGTCGCAGTCATTATCGCATTAGGACGTTGCTCGATGAGTATTCTGCCCCCAACCATACCCAGCAGCGGAATCGGCGACCCCCCGTGGGAAATTGCCACGTTGTTTCCTCCGCAAGGCCAATGGTACGAAAGCGACTATCTGGCGCTAGACACAAACCGTTTGGTCGAATTCTGCGATGGCCGCATTGAGGTGTTGCCCATGCCGAGTGAACAACACCAACTGATCGTCAAGTTCCTTTCCCGCAAAATGGATGATCATATTGTCGCCCACCAGCTAGGCACGCTGTTGTTTGCGCCATTGCGGCTGCGTTTGCGAGCGGACAAGATACGTGAACCCGATATCTTGTTTGTGCTAACCGAGAACTCACATTTGCGTGGCCCGAAGTATTGGTCGGGCGCCGATTTGGTCGTCGAAGTTGTGAGTGAAGATGACCCAGATCGCGACCTAAAAACGAAACGCACCGAATACGCCGTCGCCAACATCCCGGAATACTGGATCGTCGACCCGCGCGACGAAACCGTGACGGTGCTTACGCTGCCCGAGGGCGAGAACCAGTACACCGAAGCGGGCAAATACACCGCCGGTCAGCAAGCAGCATCGGTCTTGCTGGCTGGGCTGGTGGTTGATGTTCGCGAAGCATTTTCGCAGGCGTAGCTCGAATGAACCGTGAACACACTTCCGCGGCAGCGCATTGATTTGACGGATGTTGAATATCGCGCTCGGCCTTTTGAGTCGTTTGGGCGGCTTCGGGAGTTGGGGCCGTTGGTGCCGGCAAGGCTGCCGTTGATTGGGAAGTTGTGGCTGGTCACGACGTATCCGGCTGTCGATCAGGTGCTGAAGAACGACCAGCAGTTTTGCCGCGACCCGAAGAACGCGGGCAAAACCTATCGCTGGATGCTGATGTTTCAACTGCTGCTGCCCGGAATATTTCGGCGGCTTTCGCAGAACATGATCGGAATGGACGAGCCGGATCACCGCCGGTTGCGCTCGCT
>CALBTA010000359.1 GCA_937967755.1 uncultured Planctomycetaceae bacterium
TGGCACCGGCTTCTTCCAACACGCGCGAAACGTGGTAAGCCACACTGCGGCGGTGGGCCACGCCGAAAAGGAGGATGGTTCTGTTTTCAAGCTGGAGGAAGGACATCGTAGCAGGCACACTCCGTGTGCCGTAGCGGAAGTTGGATTGACTAGTACTAAGCGGACGTCACACGGAGTGTGCCTGCTACCTTACTCGCTCTTGGCCACCGTACACGCAAAATCAAACCGTACGGCAACCTTGCTTTCGCACGTCACCTTCGCTTCCATGAAGAATGCGTCGGCCATTCGTTCGGTGAGTTTCACTTCCATCTCAATCGTCTCTCCCGGCCGTGTGACACGGCGAAACTTGACGTTGTTCATCCGGGTCGCGACCGGAACTCCGGAGCTGCCGGCCGGCATGTGCTGTGAAAGCAACACCGCCCCCGCCTGCATGGCGGCTTCGCAAAGAATTACGCCTGGCACGATCGGGTGATTGGGGTAATGGCCCTGAAAGAAGTATTCGTCTTCGCGAAATGTCTTACTCGCGACGATGCGGTCGTCCGTCCGCTCCACAACTTCATCGACCAGCAACATCGGCGGGCGGTGCGGAATGGCGGCTTCAATTTGTTCTTGGTTCATACTCTCTGTGGAACATGTCTCCAGACTTGTTCCACGTCATTTCATTAACAGCGCGTCGACATCATTTGCGACAATCACGCCGTAGTTAATCGCCCCGAGCCAGCCCGACATGATAATGCCGACGCTGCCGGCGTGGTACAGCCCGCCGATTTGCTCTGGTAAACCGCGGCTGACGGCGAGGCCTTCAAACTTTGTTCCGAAACTGGCACCCAACGCATGCTTGGTGTAATGCTGAAACGTCTTCGGCGTGGCGGCTTCGGCGTGATCGACCTTCTCACGGATATTCGGCACGTAGCGGTCCAAATCATCGAGCGTCGTTTCGACCAAATCGCGTTTGCTTGCCTCGTACTCTTCCTCCGACAGATTCGCCCAATCCTCGTAGTTCGCATTCGTACTGCTGACAATCAAACAACGCGGCCGGCCTTGGGGTCGCGTTCGCGGGTAATAAAACGAGTACGTCCGGCTGCTAATGTCGCGGCTGAGCAACGCCTCGGTGCGAAACAACGGAGCGGTGCTGCTGAACAGCAAGTCGCCCGTACTCTCGTCGATTCGCTGGTCTGGTTTCAGAGCCATGTAAACTTGCGTACTGGAATTGTTCAGCCGCACGGCGTCGGCCTCTTCCATGAATTTCTGATCGAAGTGTTCCGGGCCGACCAGCCGGTGGGTCGTGAGTTTCAAATTGGCGTTGGAAACCACCGAGTTGCAACGAATCGTCCGGCCGTTGACTTTCACACCAGTGACTTTGCCACCGGTGACTTCGATCTTCTCAGCGTCACACTTGATCCGCACGTCCACATTGTTCTTCAGCAGATCATCGTGCATCAGCTTGATCAGGTGATCAGTTCCGCCTTCGAAGGTGTAGACCCCCTTCGACATGAAGTTGGAAAATACGATGCCATAGGAAATTGCTGGGTCTTCCAGCGTGCTGCCATTGGCGTAGGTAATCGGCTCCATCAGCAGGCGAATGACGTCTTCGCGGCCGGGGAAGAAACGGTCGAACAGTTGCCGCGTGGTGGTGGTTTGATCGTCGTAAAAATTCATCCCCCGGGCGGTGTCGAAAAAGTCGTTGACCGCCGTGGGATCGACATTGAATTTCGGCCCGGTCAACAGCCTGGTGAAGTCTTCGCGGTTGAACGTTGTAGTCAGCGAGAACATCGGGTTATCGAAGCGGATGTTCTTCAGTTGCACGATTGAATCGGCGATCTCGCGGGTCCAATACCGCCGGCAACTTTTGATCATCCCAATCGGAAACCCGTGCAGCGAGATATCGAAGATATGCCCGCCCGGCCGCTTGAACCAGGTCGCCATGCCGCCCAATTTGTAATGCTGTTCCAGTAGCATCACCGAATACCCCGCCCGCCCGAGGACGTTGGCACAAGTCATCCCGGCCAGACCGCTGCCGATGACGATGACGTCGTAGTGATCGCGGGCGTCTTTGAGAAAGTCTTTGGGCATGAAGGGAATCTAACACGAACGTGATGGACATGAGAAGGTTCGGTAGCTACCAAGAAATGAAAACGCCACGGCAAGCCGCGGCGTTGTCGGTATGCCCTAGCCAGAGCAACACCCTTAAAGGGGGTGATTGTAGACTGAAGCCTTCGCTCTAGATCGCCGATGTCCTAATACGGAATATCCTCAGCCGTCATCGGGTCGTACATGGGGTCGTAATCTTCGTCCCAGTCGCGGCGGTTGTGGCGGCTGTTGGCGACGCTGATGCGGCGGCGCGGCCGGTCCGGCTCGTCGCTGGTTTGGAACGTTTTCCAGGCCCAGTCCCAATCCCACTGCTGCGTGTCGATGAACCGCAGCACTAGCAGCTTCTTCAATTCCGCGAGGTCGGCGAAGCTGCGGTCGGCCGTCTCGCGAACCACCTGATCGATGTCCAAGCCCTGCACGATGTCTTCGTGCCAGAACTCGGTAATCATTTGCTTTCGCAGCGGGCCGTCGGGCTTGTTGAATTGAATGACCTGATCGATGCGGCCCCGGCGGATGAACGCCGTGTCCAACTCCTTCAACTTCATGTTGGTCGTAAACAGGTAGACGACCCCTTCGCGCTGTTGCACGCCATCGAGCTCGGCCAGCAGCACGCTGTGTTCACGCGAAGGGCCGCTCTCTTCGCGGCTGCGCATGCCCAGGTCGAGGTCGTCGAACAGGATCACCCCGGGGGAAGCGATGCTGAACAGGTTGCTGGTCGCTCCGTGCGAACGGGCCATGTCGTATTGATCGGTGGTGACGCACCGCCAGTTCACGCGTCGCCGCATGCACTCGCCATACAGCCAGCGGCAGGCCATCGTTTTGCCGTTGCCGGGCGAACCGATCAGCAGCACGCCGCGTTTTTGCGGAACGCCGTACCGCTTCAACTGATCGTCGCCGCGCAGCAGAAACCCAACCGTGTTTTCCCATAGGCGATCTTTGTCTTCCTCGCGCATCACCGGCGGCGGAGCTTCTTCTTCGGAATCTTCACGGCTGAGCTTGCGGAGGTGGCGGTAAAGAATTTTGTGCCGATCGACCGGAACCACCCACACATCAAGCGAAGGATCGGGCAAAATTTGCCCCAACCCATCGTGCAGTTTCACCATCGAGAACGACTGGTCGTCGAAATCCAACCGCCAACGTTCCAGGCCGACGAACGTGCTATGCCCCCGGCGGCCTTGATCGAAGACCTGCACGGCGTGGTCGGTGGCCAGGCCTTGGCGGGTTTCGAACACGGCGGCCTCCCGCAGCAGGCGTTCCATTCGCCAATCGAGTACGACCAACCGCCCCGGACAATCAAGCATTTCCGAGCTGCGGCGAATAAAATGGTCGAACTTGCCTTGATCCTCAAGAACCTTTGTCACATCTTCCGCCGACATCTGCTGCGGCGATTGTTTGTCTTCGGAAATTCGATTGCCGTTGGGGGTCGAGTTCATACTCCTCCTTACGCAATGCGGGGTCAAATAGCATCATATAGGACACTGAAAGAAGTGCAAACGTGCGTGCGAAGTTTGAGATGCCCTCGGTGTGTACGGACCTGGTGGTTCGTTCTACGCCGCCGGATATTCCGATGACCGAAATTGAACACCCTGACGATTTGGCCCCGCCTTCACGCCCTCGTTGGCAGACAACGGCGATTGGCGTTGGGTTCATGCTGGCATTTGCAGCCGCTTTGATCGCGATGCGGACCATTCCGCCTGGGGCGACGCTGATCGTCGAGGCCGATGAGCCAACCTCGGTGCTGCTCAATACCAGGGTGGTCAGAATTCACCAGCGCGACGGGTCTCTCGTGCAGCCGATCGTCCCCGGCCGCCAACGTGTGCGGGCCGGAAAATACCAACTGCGGGCCAACATCGATGGCATCCGCAGGGAATATTCGACCGGCGAAACCTTCGAAATCGCCAAAGGGGAAACGCTCAGGATGACGGTTAAGCGTATCGTTGAGGGCGAAGAGGTTGTACTCCGTCCTGGCCGCAGTGGAACTGCGTCCTACAACGACGGTGGCTGGAAGCCCCCGCTACGGTGACAAACACCCGCCAAGCCGATTGACGTCCCCCGAAGTGGTGCTTTACGATTCTTGCTAACGAACGTTTTGTTAGACGAACCACAATGGGTAGCAAATGGTCGCACCGGTTATTGAAGTCAAAAACCTCTCGAAGACCTACCAAGATGGGTCTTGGAAGAAGCGCGACATTCAGGCGCTGATCGACGTTTCGTTCGATGTGCAGCCGGGCG
>CALBTA010000360.1 GCA_937967755.1 uncultured Planctomycetaceae bacterium
CAATTCTTCCACGTCGTCTTGTTCGTGCCGCTGGCGCATTTCGTCAAGCGTTCCTTCGCTGAGCAATTCGCCCCGGTGCAAGATGGCGATCCGGTCGCACAGTTTCTCCACCTCACGCATGATGTGCGATGAAAAAATGATGCATTTCCCCTGGTCGCGCAGGTCGGAAACAATCTGCAACAGCGCCCGGGCGACCAGCACGTCCAGCCCGGCGGTTGCTTCATCGAAAATCAGCACCGGCGGATCGTGAACGAGGGCGCGGGCGATGGAAACCTTTTGCTTCATGCCGGTCGACATTTTCGCGCCCAGCACGTCGCGGATCTCATTCATGCCCAGCCGGGTGAAAATCGTGTCCATGCGATCGTGCATGTCTTCGCCCAGGCCGTACAACCCGCCGAAATACTCGACCAACTCCCAGGCAGTCATGCGGTCGTAAACGCCCGTGTTGCAAGAGACGAAGCCGATGTTCCGGCGGACAAAATCGGGCTGGGTCAGCACGTCGTACCCGGCGACCGCGGCGCTGCCTGAGGTTGGCCGCAATACCGTACCGAGAATGCGTAGGGCGGTCGTCTTGCCGGCTCCGTTGGGGCCGAGCAGACCGTAGATTTCGCCCGGCCTGGCGTCCAGCGAAAGACCTTTCAGCGCGACGTGCTCGCCGTGTACGAGGTCCGCGTAGCTCTTGCGGAGATTGCGGACTTCAATCATGAGCGTTCCACGGACTGGAAATGGGCCGATGCTCCGGGGGCATGCCTATAAGAACCTTATATCACAGCCCGCCGAAAGCGCCGATACAATTGGCATGCCGCCCGCGGGAAGGGGCGAAATCGCCGCCCGATTGCAGGGAAGGGGCCAGTTGTCGCGGTGGCGAGATAGTTCGAGGGGCTGCGATTCCGGCACGGATCACTTGGTCCGATTTTGACGATTGCCCGAATAGTCTGCGCTGGCACTTCCGCGGGTTGAAGCCCCGCTCAATCTTCCAGCTTCTTGATCTCCACTTTGCGGAATTCGCAAGGGTGGCTTTCGGCTTGCAGAGAAATACTGCCTTTGGTGAGCAGCGTGCCGTCGTCGAGTTGCGGCTTTTCGTACTCCAGCACTACATCGCCATCGATGATGTGTTTGACTGTTTTGCTGCCGCGGACTTCGACTTCCACCGTAACCCATTGGTCGCCGTGGAAGGTTTTGCTTTTGCTGCTGGTGCAATGCGGTCTGAACAGCTTTCCGTTCATCACTACGTGCGTGCCAGGCGTGCAAAGGTTGGCGGTCGGGCGCTCGCCCTGGCCGTTGCCGCCGAGCAGTTGCACTTCGATGGAGTTGGGAAACTTTTGGTCCTTGCCCATGCTCTCCGGCGATTGGCCGTGGACCATGATGCCGCTGTTGCGGAACGCCCAACCCGGCCCGCCTTTGCATTGGTCGCCGACGAAACGGTATTCCACACGGATGATGTAGTTGGAAAAAGGCGTTTCATAGAACAGGTGCCCGAACGTGTCGTTGAACGCATCGTACTTGTCGTAGGCAACCTTGATCGCGCCGTCTTCAACACGAAACGTATCGTTGTGATTCTCGCCCAGCTCATGCCCGCGGATTTTCACCTTCCAGCCGGTCAGGTCTTTCCCATTAAAAAGTTGCATCCACTCGCCGTCGGCAGCTTGCTCCGCGTCGGCCGCTGCATTGTCTTCCGCCGCGGCGATTGTGGAAAGTAGAACGAGACAAAGGCCGCAGGTGATGGTCTTGTGAAGCATATCGGGAAACCTTTCTGGAGTTGTAAGTGGGTGCCGCATTCGCCAGCCGCTCTTTGCCCTATGGTAGCAGCGATGATCGGCCGGTGCATCGGGCGGGGCGAAGCCGCCGGGCTAAGGAGAAGGTTTCACCTTTTCACGCAGACGTTTTAGCCCCTCGCCGGTGATGATTCGATCTCCGCGGGCGCTACTGCGGCTAACGTTCAGTCGCTCCAACCGTTTTGCTTCGGCCAGCAGAGAGGCGACATGTTCGGCCGACACGTCGTTCTCGGACAGATTGACGCTTTCCAGTTTCGGCAGATGCCGCAGGAAATCGAGGTCTTCGTCTTTCAACCCGTTGTTCGTCAGTGTGAGCTGCCGCAACTCGACGAGGTTGGCCAGGTGTTTCAGGCCTTCGCCGGTGATCTCCCCTTTGTCGATTTCCAGAATCTCGAGCGCCGTCAGCTTTCCGATGTGCTTTAACCCCTCGTCACCCACATCGCACTCGTCGAGGTGAAGTTTTTTCAGATTGCGAATCGACGACAAATGCGCCAGCCCCTTGCCGGTGATGCCCTGGGGGAAGGGCATGGAGATCGATTCTACGTCGGCCAACTCAGGCTTCTTAGAAAACTGCGCCAGATCCTTGTCGGTCGACATCTCTTCAATCCCGCTGATGCCAACCCCTTTGACGCGCCAGTCGTCATCCAGGTTGACATGCCAAACATCGCGCAGCCCCAACGCCCGGCTGGGACGAAAACTAAGCTCAGTCATCGGCCGCTGCTGGCGAAATTTTTTCAACGCCTCGAGGCTAACGCCCGACGGGTTCACACTGATATAAGCAAGTTTCGGCAGTTCCGCCAGCGGCCCGATCGCGGTGTCGCCCAATTCATGATTGTCGCCGAGCATCACGCTCTCCAAGTTCCGTAGCCCACTTAAGTGTTTGACCCCTTCCCCCCGAATTTGATTGTCACGGAGATCTAGCTTTTGCAGTTCTCGCAGTTCCGAAAGATGCGCCAGGCCAGCATCGGTGATTTTGTTGCGGTTGAGTTCCAATTCGGTCAGTTGCGACAACCCGTTGAGGTGCTGAATCTCGTCGTCCGAGATTTGGTTGCTCCCCAAAGTCAGCTTCGTCAAGCGCTCCAACCCGGCGATGTGTTTCAGGCCCGTTTCGATGTTGTTGTCTGAGAGAAGGAGAACTCTCAACGGCATCTTTGATAAGTGCGCCAACCCTTCGCCGTTGATGGCGCTCGAATGAATTGCCAACGCGACTAAATTCAGCGGCTTCAGGTGAGCCAAGCCGGCGTCGGTGACGTTGTCTGCGTAGACGTGAAGCTTCTCGAGCGACTTCAGCTTTCCAACCTGTCGCAAACCCTCGTCGCTGATACCCTTGCCGGTGAGCGACACTTCTTCCAGCGACGCCGGCATCACCAGGTGCTTCAGCCCTTCGCCGGTGAATGGTTCGGCGTTGCCAAAAGCGTCGTCGTTGCTGAACGCGGTTAACTGCGGGATGTTCGCCAGGTGTTGCAAGTCGTCGTCGCTGTACGCCCAATTGCTAATGCTGACCTTTTGCAGCTTCGGGAATGCCCGCATTTGATCGGCGAACTGCGGCAGCCACTTCGACTTGTCGAACGGGCGCGGGTCGTCCCATAACCCGTAGGTGCAAGTGATAGAAACGGAAATCACGTTTCCTTTCCCGTCACGGCTAAACGAGGCGGAGATGCGGCGGCCGTCCGACAATTCCGCCAAGGCGCGGGCTTGTTCGTCCGCCAGCGCGGTTGCGGCTGGCCCTACACTTAAGGTGATCAGCATTGCGGCTACTGCAGCGCAAACGACATTCTTTTCACAATTACACACGAACGAACACCTCCTCGATTCAGAAGTTGTCTCCCACCTGATTGTACCGTCCGTCGGGGATGTACGCTTTGTGATGTTCGAGCCGGCACAAAAAAGACGATTTCGTACCTCCAGTTGGGGAACGGTCGGTTCGTAACGTAGATTACTAAGATGCAAAAAGTCCCCAAAAACTCTCGCTCGGAGTGAATCGCCAACTTCCCTGCCGACTCTGTGACCACCCAAGCCTACGAACTGTCGATCAGCCAACTCTGCGATCGCTTGGACGAACTCGTCCGCAGCGTGACCGATGAGTATGCAGCGCACCGAGAGCGCGTGCAGCAGCTCCGCGCGCAGAGCGAGGCGGCCGATGATCCGGAGGAGGTTCGCGGCGCAGTTCTGGCCAGTGCGTTCGCCTTGCTGGAAGCGGTGGAGAATTTGGGCGTGCAGGTCAGCGAAGTCCGCGAGATCATCGCCCAACAGCAAACCCTATTGACGTCGCTGCACCAGGAGTCGCGCACCGACGCCCTGACCGGGATGCTCAACCGCCGGGCGTTTGACGAAGAGATCACGCGGCGGGCATCGGAATCGCTGCGAAGCGGTATGCCGCTGGGGCTGGTGATGGTCGATATCGACCATTTCAAGGCGACGAACGATACCTACGGGCACGCCGCCGGTGACAAAGTGCTCAAAGGTGTGGCAAATGTCCTCGCCAATTCACTGCGCGAGATGGACATTGTCGCGCGGTACGGCGGGGAAGAGTTCGCGCTGATTCTTCCGAACACGAACTTACTGAATTCCTGCCGCGCCGCCGAACGCGCCCGAGTTGCAATTGCCCGCAGCATTTTTCAAGCAAACGACGACGAGTTGACCGCCACCATCAGCGCCGGCGTGGCCGTGTTGGAGACAACTCATGCGGAAATGATCCGCACTGCTGACGATGCGCTGTACGCGGCGAAACAGGCTGGCCGCAACCGGGTGTTTGCCTTCAAAGACGGCTATTGCCAACCGCTGCAGCAAGAGCCGGTCGGCACGACCGGCAGCCAGCGCCGGCGATGGATGCGGTTTTTGATCAACGATTTCAGCGTCAAACTGCAGTGTGGGGCGGGCCCTTGGTTTCCCGCCCACGTCAAGGACGAGTCGTTGACAGGCATCGGCGTCGTGGTTGAGCAACCGCTGCAACTGACTATCGGTGAGATCGTCCGCATCGACTACTGCGACGACATCCGTGATGCCGAAGTCATGTCTATTGGAGTTGCGGACGATGAAACGGCTTCAACGCGCGTGGGGCTTCGTTGGTGTAACCCAAACATCTAACCCACTGCGGATCGAGTGTTGGATGATTATAACAAACCACCGGCATCCGCTTCGGACACATCCGTGTGCCTGATTCGAAGGGGAGGCCGGCGCGTGTCGCTGCGAAGTGAAACGCAGCAGACGGTGAGTTTGCAATTCGGCGGACGTTTCCATGTCCCTGTGAATCGCGACGTGGCACATAACAGCCGGTGGCCTGTAGCTGTAACGCACTTTGAACGCGCGCAAGGCAAACTCACGGACGGACGTATTCAGTTCATGTATCGTGTTGGGCGGTCAGTTTGAGTGTCATCTTGGAAGTGGTTTGACGGCCCCTTTGCCGTGCTCGCTGGGCGTCGGATTCGCGACAGGCTCGAAAGCACGCTCGGCGATTTCGTCGTAGATGGGTTCGTTCTGAAGCAGATACTCCTTCCATCGCTTCGGTTCCCAAAGTTCAACGTGGTCGCCCACGCCGACAAGGATGATTTGCCCCTTGATTTCAGCCAGTTCGGCTAGCTCTGCCGGAATCCGCAATCGGCCCGCTTTATCCAGTTCGACGCGTTGGGCTCTGGCGTAGAACAGTCGCGAAAACACCCGCACGTTCTGGGCATTTGGCGAGGCTGCCGATAGCCGGCTGGCAACTTCCG
>CALBTA010000361.1 GCA_937967755.1 uncultured Planctomycetaceae bacterium
ACCGCGTTGCGAAAAAGCATCGAATGTTGCAGGGCAACGGTATCTGACTTTGTTGCAATCGTTGCAAGCGTTGCAATCGGAAGTGCTCTTCGTAGCGGGGGCTTCCAGCCACCGCGCGCTCGCCTTCGGCGAGGTGTGTCTTCGGATCGCTAACATCAAGAAAACCTCGGGGAATTGGTATGCGAGAACTGCGTCGACGGTGGCTAGAAGCCCCCGCTACGGGAAGCGGCGTTGACCGGAATCGTGGTGCGAACTACCTTCTCGCCTCGAACATCGGGGACTGAACTCCGCGAACGTTCGATCCCGCTTAACACCCAGAATCTACTTCCCCTTAGGGACATTCGATGCAAATCTATCTTCGCCGCCCCCTCGCTGTGCTGGCGTTGCAGGCGACGCTGGCGCTGGCTGCTCTGCTGGTTTTAGGATTCGGTTTCGCCCTGGCCCAACCGGCTCCGTTGGAACCGACGCCGGCGTTCTCGAATCCGTTGCGAAACCGGCCAGCGGACGCGGCAACTCCGCCGTCGCAACCGCCGACGGATAGCGCGCTCACCCCGCCGCATAGCCGCTTCAGCAATCCGCCGCCGGTATCCCCAGCACCGTCCCCGACACTTCCGCCCCGGCAAGAGGCTGCGGCGAATCCTCCACCCTCTGCGACTGGGGGCGATGTACCGAAGGCTCCGCCTGAGGGTATCACGGCCGCGGAAATCGAAGCCCGCCGCAAGCAAGCGGAAGAAGCGACCGACCTGACCGAAGAAGTTCAGCGAAAAATCGCTGATCTTTACCGGCTATCGGCCGAACACCTGGCTGCCCGCGACCAACAATCGGCGACGGCCGCGCGGCTGAAGGCCGAAGCCGAAGGCGTTCCCCAACGGGTCGCCGAAATGCGGGCTGAGTTGGAGCGGCTGCAGAACATGCGCGCGCAAGCGCCCCAGGGGGGAACGCTCAGCCAGTTGGAACAGCAGGTCGCCGCCATCGATTTGCAGTTGAAAGAACTGAAGACGGCGCAAACGACGCTGGAGGCCGAACCGGCTGCCCGGGCGGCGCGCCGCAAGGAACTGCGTACGTTGCTGACGACTCTTCCGCAACGGCGGACCGATTTGACCAAGCAGTTGGAAGCGGCCCCTCCGGCCGATGAGCCGCCCATGCTGACGCTCGCCCGCCGAACCGAGGCGACGCTGCGGGCAGCGCTGTTGGAAAAGCAAGCGCCGATTCTTCAAGGCGAACTGGCCAAGTTCGATGCCGAAGAGGCTTCCGACTTGTTGCGATTGCAGCGAGACATTCTCGCGCGCAAGGTCGTCCTCACGCAGAAGCAGTTCGAACTGTCGAACGAAGCAGTCGGGCAGCAACGCGAAGCCGATGCCCGCGAGGCGGTCCGTCAGGCGCAAGAGGAGGTGATCAACGCGCAGCCGGTGCTGAAATCTTACGCGGAAGAAAACCAGCACTTCGCCGAAGAGGCCCAGGCGCTGGCGACCGAGATTGGCGAGACCGAAACGAAACTGAAAACCGCCAAAGGCCGACTCGAAGGCGTTCAAAAGCAAATGACGCAAACGCAGACCAAGGTTGAGAACGTCGGGCTGACCGGCGCGATCGGCCTAATGCTGCGGAAGCAACGGATCGAGCTTCCTGATGTCCGCAAGCGCCGGCAGAACGTGAAGGACCGGCAGGCGATCATCGACGCGGTGCAGTTGGCCCTTTACGAATACGACGACCAGCGCAGTGACCTTTCCACGCCGGAACCGATCGTGATGCAGATTGTCGCTTCCGCCGGGCTGGAGGGCGACCCAATCGCCAAGCGGCAACTGCGCGAAGCGACCGAGAACGTGCTGGCCCGCAAGCGCGATTACCTCGATACGCTGATCCGCAACTATGGCAGCTACTTCGACGCGTTGGTCGAACTCGATACCACCGAGCGGCAACTGATTAACGTCACGGAGGAATACCAGAACTACATCGACGAGCGCGTGCTGTGGATTCGCAGCGCCCGGCCGTTGTATGTCGACTTCCAACCCGACGACAGCGACTACCAGATGATCAGCCCGGCGGCTTGGACAGACGTCGGGAGTGGCCTGCGGGGTGATTTCAAGAAGAACTTTCTGGCTTACCTAGTGGCCGGCGCGGCTTTCGCTGTGCTGTTGGGCTTCAACGTTCGCTTTCGCCGCGACATCACCCGGCAAGGAGAGATCGCCGAGCGCGGAAGTTGCCGCCAGTTCCTACCGACGTTCCGCACGGCTCTAATGACTCTCATGCTGGTACTGCCTTGGCCTGGGCTGCTGCTGTTCTTGGCGTGGCGCTTGGTTCCATTGGCAGGGCGGGAAGGGTTGGCCTACGGGTTGACGAACGGCCTGTTGGCGGTCGCCCTCAGCTACTTCCTGCTGCGGTGTACGCGGGAACTGTGCCGCCCCGGCGGATTGGGTGAAGCGCACTTCGATTGGCCGGTTCGGGCAACCCGGCAAATGCGGGCGGGAATTCGCATGCTTGTCATCTTCGGGCTTCCGCTGATTGCTGTTGCCGCCACGCTACGGGGGATCGACACCGAGCACGGACGCGACGTGATCGAACGCACCGCGCTGATGCTCTCGGCCGCCATGATGATTGTCTTTATCGGGCGCGAGTTCTCTCCGGCGAGCGGAGTGTTTAAGGAATACCTGTTGCAGCACCCCAGCGGTTGGGCAGGTCGGTCGAAACACCTTTGGTACTGGGGAGCCATCGCGGCACCGGCGTTTCTGGCTGGGCTGTCGCTGTTCGGTTACCACTACACGGCCCGCCAACTGGCCAGCCGTATCTACGTCACGGCGATCTTGTTGCTGTTCGCTGTGATCACTCGGGCCATCATGCTTCGCCTGGTGCTGATCGCCCGCCGCAAGTTGGCCATGGCCGAAGCGATGCGGCGCCGGGCGGAAATGGCCGAAGGGGTGACATCCGAAGGGGCGCCGGCGGATGCGGCTCCGCAAATTCCGACCGACCCGCCGCAAGCCGACCTGAAAACGCACAGCGTACAGATTCAACGCCTGGTCGGCACCTCGCTGGTCGCCGCCACGCTGATCGGATTGTGGTGTACGTGGAGCGATGTCGTGCCCGCGCTGGGCTTCCTCGACCGTTTCGCCCTCTGGAGTACGACCGTTTCCGTCACCGAAACGGTCGCCGAAGCGGGCGGAGAAACGGTCGCCGCCACGACCGAGAAGATCATGACGGTCACGCTGGCCGACGCGGGCCTGGCCTTGCTGATTGCGGTGGTAACGTTCGTCGGCGCGAAGAACGCGCCCGGGTTACTGGAGTTTTCGATCCTTCGCCGGCTACCGCTGGAGAACTCGATTCGCTACGCGATCACGACGTTGGCCAGTTACGCAATCATCATGCTCGGCGTGATCGTCGGGTGCCAAACGATCGGCCTGCGCTGGTCACAGATTCAATGGCTGGCGACCGCGCTTACGTTCGGGTTGGCGTTTGGCTTGCAAGAGATGTTCGCGAACTTCATCGCCGGGTTGATCATTTTGTTCGAACGCCCGGTCCGGGTCGGAGACATCGTGACGGTCGATAACACCACCGGCGTCGTCTCGCGAATTCGCATCCGGGCGACCACCATTACCAACTGGGATCACCACGAGTACATCGTGCCCAACAAGGAATTCATCACCGGCAAAGTGCTGAACTGGACCCTGTCCGATCATATGCACCGCCTGACGGTCAATGTCGGCGTGGCTTACGGATCGAATACGAAACTGGTGCATGAACTGTTATTGAAAGTCGCCAAGGAACACCCGTTGGTTCTTGAGAACCCGCCGACCGTGGCCAGCTTCCAAGGCTTTGGCGATAACTCGCTGAATTTCGTCCTGCGAACGTTCGTTGCCAGCGTCGAGGACCGGTTCAAGGTCATACACGAACTGCACATGGCGATCGATCAGGCGTTCCGCGACGCCGAGATTGAAATCTCGTTCCCGCAGCGCGATCTGCACATTCGTTCCATATCGCCCGCAGTACTCGCCGCCGCCCAAACCGCCAGCGGCTCCGGCGAAGGTGAAGAGCAACGCGAAGCGGCGTAGCGGAGGAACGAACGCTGGGCCGTGTGCCACTGCTTGCGGTCGCGCTAACTCAGCCCATGTCACACGCTATCCACGACCGGAAGCAGTGTAACGCCGAAGCGTCGCCTCGCACTGCTTGAAGTCGTGGTGACTGACATCAGAAGCCAAAGTCATTGCGACTTCAAGCAGTGGCACACACCGTTTCGCTTCACGCGCTTCATGTGGCACTTGGGAACCAGCGAATCACTCAATCCCTTCCACCAACTCCTCCGCCAGCGGCGCGAGCGAAGCAGCATCGCCGCTCCGCAGCGCCGTTTCATACTGCTCCAAATCGTCGGCAAGTTGCTCCACAATTTGCGGGCAGCGCCGTGACACTTCGTTCACTTCCCAACGATCATCCGGCTTGCGGTAGAGTTGACACGGAACTTCGCCCGGCGGGTGCGATTCGTCCCACGGCATCTGGCGGAAGAACCAGGCGGGTGTGCGCAGCGACTTCTGCTCGCCGGCGATGCTGAGCGCCCGTTGCCGATGCGGCAATGCGTCGCGGTAGTCCGCAGTTTGCAAAAGCGAAGAGGAGTACGATCCGTTGCTCTCGCCAGAAGCATCAAACCAATTTAACAACGTGGCCGCGATGTCAGGCGGTTGCGAAAGTTGGTGGCTTCGCCGCAATGCCGATTGCCCGTCCCCTCGCCACAGCAGGCAGGGCACATGTAGCAGTTCCTCATGCAGCGCCGTCTCGACGCCGCCCACGATGCCGTGCTCGCCCAACGGAAATCCGCGCGGCGAGGTGACGATCGTTAGTAAGTCGTTCCGCAGCGGGTGCCCGTCAATTGCATCGGCGAGCACCCCCAAGCAAGCGTCCAGCAGCATCACCTGCGCGGCATAAGCTTGGACGATGCCCAACAAGTCGTCAGGATCAAAAGCCGCTTCCAAATTCAACGAAGGAACATCAACCGCCGTCAACGGGTCGGGGTCTTCCTCATCCGCCAGCGCCTGCCGCATCGCGAGCGGCGCGTCCCACGGGGCGTTCATTCCCTGAGCGTGAACCCACAGCAGGAAAGGATCTTGCTGGGCGTGCAACTGGTCGATGGCGGCCGCAAACAATTTGGCCAGTGCGGTATCTTCGATGGCCTTTGCGCTCGACGTTGGAGCGTCAGCCGAAAGCAACAGCCTTTCCGCAAACGCGCCAGCGGCCGGCAACTCGGCAACGCCCACATCGTCGGTCACCAATGTCGTCGCCGCGCTGGCTTCGGCGATAGTGCGAACGGCTGAACCTACATCTCTACCATCGTCAGATTCCAGTACGTGCCGCCCCGTGAAATAAGCCCGATAGGCGCTCGGCAACTCCGGCGAGTCGACCAGCATGTTCTCGATTAACAGCGAGCGCGCAGCGATCGCATTGAGGTTTGGCGTATCAACCCACGTACACCCATACGGCCCCAAACAACCGCAACCCAACCGGT
>CALBTA010000362.1 GCA_937967755.1 uncultured Planctomycetaceae bacterium
CCCCGTGTCGACCGCCTGCCGAACAAGAAAGCTCGCGAGCAGTTCTTACGGGAAGCCCGCGCGGCGGCCAAGTTTCGTCAACCAAACATATGTTCAATTCACGAAGTCGGCGAATCGGATGGCCTGCCCTACATCGTGATGGACTACATTGACGGCCCAACGCTTGACCGGTGGGTCAAAGATTCTTCCCCACCAGCACGGGACGTCGCCCTGGCGGTATCGCAACTTGCTTCCGCCGTGCAGTTCGCTCACGACCGGGGGGTTTTGCACCGCGATATTAAGCCGTCGAACGCGATGATCGATTCGGCTTCAGGTGAGGCGGTCTTGATGGACTTTGGTCTGGCGAAGGACCTGGAACCTGATGCGGACCAGTTGACACATGACGGGCAGATCATGGGAACACCCGCTTTCATGCCACGGGAGCAGGCGGCAGGCAAGTTGGTCGAAATGGGGCCGCACTCAGATGTTTACTCTTTGGGCGCGGTTCTTTATTCATTACTCGGAAGCCGGCCACCGTTCTCCGGCCAAGTTGGCGAAGTGTTAACACAGGTGCTGACGCAGCGGCCAACACCGATCCGGCGCTTGATGCCGGACATCCACCGCGACTTGGAAGTGATTTGTGAAAAGGCGATGGCCGCAGAGGCGACGGATCGTTATCCAACGGCCCGCGAATTGGCGGATGATCTTCAGCGATTTCACGACGGGCAGCCGATCTTGGCCAGGCCCGAGTCGCTGCCAAGGCGGGCATGGCGATTCGCCGCGCGAAATCGCACGGTTGCCTCGCTGTTGGTCGTTGTGCTGCTGGCGCTATTGGCGGCGGGCGCGGCAGGCCGCTGGGCTGTAGAGAGCCACCGGCGCTCACGGGCGATCGAGAAGTTCGAAAGGGCACTTGAAGAAACGCAATGGAGCGAGGGCGAAATCACCGAACTGACCGCGTTGGTGAATGGAATATCACAGCACGACGAGGCCTTCGCCACGCAAGCCGAACAGCGAATTACGCAGCAGTTTGGTGACCACGTGGCCGCCATGACTGAGCGTTCCCAGTTGGCTCCGCCTGAGGTCCGAGTCATTGAAACGGCGATCACAAAACTAGAGGATCGCGATCCGCGCCGCGCAAGTGAACTGCGAACGCGCTTAACAGAGCGGCTGCGAAGCTGGCTTACCTTGTTTGAAGTCAGTGCGCCTTTTTCAGACTACCGGACCGTCTTTTCGCCCGATGACGCCTTGCGAAAGGATGGGCAACTTCACCGCAAGCTGAAGTCGGACTCACCCCGGGTTGGCCTCATCAAGACGAAAGTCCCCTGCCCTAGCAGTGCGGAATTGGAGGTGGTGTTTCAGCAAGCGGCGGAAATTAACGAGACTTCGGTTGGTTTGGCGCTGAACGCCGTTGACGATGAAGGTTACGAATTCGCCCTTTGGGCACCCCGTTTCCGGCAACCGCTCGATGCTGAAAGTGGCGAGAGGGGTGAGAAGAGCGAACCGGGCATCAACAGGCCAACGATCGGTCAGGCGGTACAACGCGGGGACGCCCTGCAAATGCAGATCCGCCGCAGCGGGGTAGTTGTGCGATCGCAAGAGATCGTCGTTGAGAAAGGCCCGCTACGTTTGGTCGCCAGCAGAAAGGCGGGAACGCTGCAGTTCCAAGTTGGCGGCCAGCGGCCGATGGAATTCGTCGACCCGTTCTCGCTGCCCGTTGGCAATTCCGGAGTGTTTGCCGTGCTTTGGCCCCGCGGGACAGCGCTGGTCAGCCTGCGCGGGTCTTACCGTGCCTTGCCCGAACGCCCCAGCCCTCTTGAGCAAGCCGATGAATTCTATTCGCGCCGGCAATACGCGACGGCGCTGGCCGAGTACCGCAGGCAACAAGAGCAGGGCGCGGACCAGATCGTGCTTCAGGAGGCGCGAACCAAGGAAGGGCTGGCGCTGCTAAGGTTGGGCCGGCGCAGCGATGCCATCGAGGCGTTGGAGTCGGTCGTTGGCCAAGAAGAAAGCAAGTGGACGATTGTTGCGACGTGCTATCTCTGGAGCGTTTTCGTCGAAGCCAAACGTTTTGAAGATGCCGATGCGATCTATGAAACGATTGAACGCAACTATCGCCACGAAGACCTTGTCGCGCTGCTGCCGCGAGATGTGCGGCTATCCATTGCACGGTCGTATAGCGAGATCACCTCCGGCGCTAACCTATTGGAAGTCACACCCAAGCATGTCGACATCGTGAAACGGGGTTTGGCCATCGAGCAGTTGCTCAATGGCAGAGTTTCGCTGGTATCTAAGTTCCGCGTGGTGCGCGTCTACCGGGCTGTGGGTGACACCAATGCGGCGGCGCACTATTCATCGGAACTCATCCATGACGATGAGTTGCCACTGCTGCCCGCGTTCAACCGCCTGTGGCTGATTGAAGAGTACTGCTGGTTAAAACGGCTGCAGGGCGATCCATCCACAGCGCTTAGGCTGCTGGCAAGGTTTCTGGGAGAGGAAGATGAAACCCTTGCCGCCCAGTACACGCCGCTACTGATTGAACGGGCGCGCTGTCACGTTGCGCGGGGCGAATTTGATCTAGCGGGTGAAGCAATCTCCAGCTACCAAGCCGCCACTGCTCCGGCGGAGAGAATCTACCGCCATCACTCGGCCGCGGCCTTGGTCGAAGGCTTTCTGCTGGAGCAAGCTGGCCAGCGCGACGCGGCGCTCGACGCGTGGCGCGGCGGATTGTACAAGATGTGGCAGCCTCTACGAGTCACCAGCGATTTGGAGCCGAAAGACCGCCCCACGCCGCTGCCACCCCCGAATCCAGACCTCTTCAGCGGGATGGAGATGCTGCAGTTCATGGTCCTGGCTTCGCTGTCTGGCGAGTTGTCTAACGAGGAGGCCCAGGCAGTCGTGCGCTGGCACGCGTTCCGGCAGCCGAAAGGTTCGCCCCTTTCGATGTTGGACGGCCCTTTGGCGTTGGTTGGTGCTGATTTCTTCGCCAATTCCGTGCGTGCGGCTTTTCAGTCGACGAGGGGGAAGGAAATCGCACACGATGTGGCGTTTCAAGCCATGCCGATCAGAGAGATGTATATCTCTGCGGTCAAAATGCCCGTGGTAGAAGCCCTGCGCCTTGGTGCCTTCGGAGACAGCGAGGGCGAAGAAGTTTACGAATTTCTTCTCAATCTGGCTGACGACGGGTACTCGCGTTATCAAGCAAACCAGCTCAGCACCCGGCAGATCGTTCAGTTGGGGCTCACATGGCGAGGGCGAA
>CALBTA010000363.1 GCA_937967755.1 uncultured Planctomycetaceae bacterium
GCAGAGGTAAATCTTCAGGCCTTGACCATCTGAACCGTCAACGAATCTCAAACTCGAACGCATTTCGCAAGCTGCTGGGGTTGAAGTAGTAGGACGGGTTTGTAACCCGTCCTCTTGTACGCAGTGGAACTGCGTTCTACGAAACGTCGCTATTCAAGCCGCGAAGATGGAAGCAGTGGACAAAAACACTGGCTGCCGCCAGTGCCACACGGGTTGTCGTGGCAAGCAGATCAACGTTGCGTTAAAATCCTATTGCTTCAGCACTTTCCATCCTTTCAACACGCCCATGATCCTGTGAGCGGAAAGAAACGCAAACGCAAATTGTTGCTATTTCTTGCCGTTGGATTTCTCGCACTTGCCAGCGTGCTGGCCAAACCGCTCGCGCATCTGCTGTCCACCGCATCGAAGGACGTCAATGAACGAGCCGCCTCCGGGTTACCTGGATGATGCCAGCCGGCTGAACCAAACGAAGGTTGTCGAGGTGTGGTCCGTCCCGGTGGATGAGGAAGATCCCGAAGCACAGCTCGCCCAGTTGCTGGCCAGGGCAAAGGCCCAGCGGCGGCATGTTTCCATCGCCGGCGCGCGGCACAGCATGGGTGGGCACACGATCTACCCAGGCGGAATCGCCATCAACATGCTGCCACTGAACCAGATGGAGTTGGACGAGGATCGCGACTTGCTGACCGTTCAAGCCGGAGCCCTCTGGGCGGACGTCATCCCCTACCTCGATGAACGCGGCCGCTCTGTGCAGATCATGCAGTCAAACAATTCGTTTTCAGTTGGTGGCTCGATCAGCGTCAACTGTCACGGTTGGCAATACGGCCGACCCCCGATTTGCTCGACCGTCGAGTCATTCCGCCTGATGCAAGCCGACGGAACCATTGTGCGTTGCAGCCGAGAAGAAAATGCCGAATTGTTCTCGCTTGCCTTGGGCGGCTATGGTTTGTTTGGCATCATTCTCGACGTGGAACTTCGGGTCACGGCTAACGAGCGGTACCGGCTGGAGCAACACCTCGTGCCGATCGACGAAGCGCTGACCACCTTCGACACCCAGATCAAGAACCGGCCGGGGGTGGAAATGGTTTACGCGCGGATGAACATCGTTCCCGATACGTTTTTGGACGAGGTGATTATCAACGCGTTCTTTCGCGACCCCGACGGAGAGATTCCAGCCCTTGGCGAGCCAGGAATGGCCGAGTTGAAGCGGGCTGTGTTTCGAGGATCGGCTGATAGCGACTATGGCAAAGAATTACGGTGGAGCGCCGAGACCAAACTGCAACCCTTGTTAGCGGGCAAGACGTTCTCTCGCAATCAGTTGTTGAACGAAGATGTTTCGGTCTTGCAAAACCGCTCCGCCGATTCGACAGATATCCTGCATGAGTACTTCGTCCCCCGCCAGCGCGCTGCCGGGTTTGTCGATGCGATGCGCAGAATCATTCCTCAACACGATGCGGATCTGCTGAACGTGACGATCCGTGCCGTGAACGAAGACGAGGACACGCTGCTCCGCTACGCGGATCAACCGATGGTTGCGTTCGTCATGCTGTTCGTTCAAGACAAGACCGCATCGGGCGAGGCGAACATGCAAGCGCTTGCGCGGGACCTGATCGACGCGGCGGCCCAGCACCAGGGGCGGTACTATCTGCCCTACCGCCTGCATGCGACGCGCGAGCAGTTCGAAACGGCTTACCCGCGGGCGAAAGAATTCTTCGACAAAAAGCGGCACTACGACCCTGATGAGTTGTTTCAAAACCAGTTCTATCTAAAGTACGGCCAAGGATCCTAAAAGTAGGACGGGTTTGTAACCCGTCCAAAAAAGTAGATCGGCAGTCCCTGACGATCTGAAGCGTGAACCAATCGCCCACTCGAACGCAATTCGGCAGCAGCACGCCTTCTGGATTCCGGCCGTGAAAAAAATGGAAACTCGGTTTGTAGTTCAGATCGTCGGGGACCGCCGATCTACTTTGGCCAAATGTAGGTCGGCAGTCCCTGACGACCAGCAGCGTGAAAAAACGGCCCATTCAATCACGTTCCGCGCAATGTTCGCGGATTGTTCGCCGGCTGCAGTCACGAACCCGCGATATTCAAGCCGCGAAGCCGCAAGCGGTGGCTAAGACAATCACTGGCTAGGGCCAGTGCCACATTCCCGCCTGGCCGATGTGCTGGTTCTTGCGTCAGCCAATTGGTCAATTCACCGGCAGTTCCAGTCGTCGGGGACCGCCGACCTACTTTGGCCGCCGGCCAAGTTCTTTCGGGAAAAATCAGTCGCGGAGCGACGGCACACGACAGCCTGGGGTTTCAACCCCAGGTCAACGGAAGCTCTCCAACAGATAGTCGCGGAGCGACGGCATGTGGGTTGAAGTTGCAACGCAGCCGCCATTCATCATGCCGTCGCTCCGCGACTCGGATCGCAACTGACGCGTGCAACTTAGTTCCTCAGCTCTCTTGCCAGATGCAAGAATTCAGCGTGAATCTCTGACTCCGGCGTAGAGTCTCGGCTGACCGCGAATCCAAACTCGTAACTAGCCCATGCCGCGGCACCGCGCGCCGACTTAGATGTGCATGCGATGATGGCCCACCCCAACATCGCTGCCGCGCTTGAATTGTAAACCTCTTCATCTTCAATAGTTCCGTCTTCGTAAAGTTGCGCGCAATCTGCAGCTCGATCTGCCAGCTTACTCTGCGTCGCCTCCGCCTCACCCCGCGCTGCGCTCATCACTTGGTAGGGGATGCGCCCTTTAGAATACTCCTGCGCAACCTCAAACAAGTTTAGCAGTTCAGTTGGAAGCGAGATTCCGCTACGTCGGACTCCCATCCGCACAACTTCGCACGCATATAGACGCAGCGCGGAGTCGTCACGTGCGTGACGAATTAGGGATGCAATATCCGCTGCAAGCGCACCAAGATATTTATCTGCTATTAGATCGTTTTCCATTGCTGGATTGGGTTACGCGTTTCAGTCATCACAACATATCCAACGGGTCAACATCAACAATCCACTGCACTTCATCCGGTGGTTTCAGGCCGGTGGTGGCTTGTTGGACGATGGTTCGCATGGCTTCTAAATCGGTGCCGGTGATGAGCATGTGGAAGCGGTATTTGTCTTGCAGCTTGGCGATGGGGGCTTCGGCCGGGCCGAGCAGGCGGGCGTCTGATTGGGTGGCGGCGATGCCCGCTTCGATGGTATCGCCGATTTGTTCGGCGTACTGTTCGGTCGTCACGTCCGACGGGCCGCGGCAGACGACGCGGATCATCTGCGAAAACGGCGGGTAGCCGTATTCCTTCCGCGAAGGCAGCTCCCGTTCGGCGAACAGCTTGTAATCATGCTCAACCGCCGATTGAATCGCGTCGTGTTCAGGGCTGAACGTTTGCACCAACACGCGGCCCCCTCGCTCTCCCCTGCCCGTCCGCCCGGCGACTTGAGTGACCAGTCCGAAAGTGCGCTCAGCGGCGCGAAAATCGGGAAAGTGCAAGGCGCTATCGGCGTTGATGACCCCGACCAGCGTCACGCCGGGAAAGTCAAGGCCCTTGGCGATCATCTGCGTGCCGAGCAGAATTCTCACCTCGCCGCTGCGGAAGCGGGCAAAGGCCGCCTCGTGGCTGCCGGGCTTTCGCATCGTGTCGCTATCCATCCGCAGGCACTCGACCCGCGGGAACCGCTGGCGGACCTCTTGTTCCAGCCGCTGCGTTCCCAGCCCGCGAAAATTGATGCCTTCAAAATTGCATTCGGGGCAAACCGTAGGCGTGGCGATTTCGTAATCGCAATAATGGCACAGGGCGTTTTCTTTGTCGCGGTGGTGCGTCAACGCGATATCACAGTGCGGGCATTCGACGACATGCCCGCAGGCCGGGCATTGAATCTGCGTCGAGAAGCCCCGCCGGTTGAGCAACAGAATGATCTGCCCGCCGGCGTTGAGCGCCGCGGTCGCCGCTTGATGAAGCTGCCGGCTGATCGCCCCGCGGCTGCGGCGGTCGCGAAATTCGATCCGCAAATCCAGCGTATCGACCTCCGGCAACGGGCGATCCAGAACCCGCCCCGGCAATTCAACCAGCGCGTAATCGCCCGCTGCCGCCCGGTGATAACTTTCCAGCGCCGGCGTGGCGGAACCTAAAACCAACTGAGAACCCACTTGCCTGGCCCGATGCTCGGCCACGGTGCGGGCGTGGTAACGCGGCGTGCTATCCTGTTTGAACGACGGGTCGTGTTCTTCGTCGAGCACGATCAGGCCCAACTTCGGCACTGGGGCGAAGACCGCGCTGCGCGCGCCGACGACGACCTCGACCTCGCCGCGGGCGATTCGCTGCCAATGCCAGTTTCGCTCTGGCCCTGTCAGGTGGCTGTGCAGCACCGCCACGTTTTGAAACCGGCTGCGGAAGCGCTGCTTCGTTTGCGGTGTGAGGCTGATTTCAGGGACCAAAACAATCGCCTGCCGGCCGCAGCGAACGACTTCCTCGATGGCCCGAATGTACACTTCGGTCTTGCCGCTGCCGGTGACGCCGTGCATCAGAATGGTGCGATGCTCGCGGGCGTTCATCGCGCCAACGATGGTATCGAGCGCGGCCTGCTGTTGCTCGTTCAGCTGGTGGGCCGCTTCGCGCGGCGGCGGGGCCTCGTCGTGATCGGAATGTTGCACGCGTTTTGTCTCTTCCCGCACGAGGCCTTTCTTGCGCAATTCGTTGACCGGGCCAATCGTACAGTCAGCCGCCTTGGCCAATTGGTGAACCGTCAACGGGCGCGGCGACCCGGCCAACAGCTTGAGCGCGTGTGCTTGTTTCTTGGGAAGTTTCAGTTGCGTCAGCCGGGCCGCCACCGACGTCGGCACGCTCAGCAGCACAATTTCCCGCGTGCCGGCCTGATGGCGAACGCCTGAGGGGATCGCACATTCAATCGCCTGGCCCCAATCGCAAAGGTAATATTCGGCCAGCCACTGCGTTAGCTCAAGCAGCGGCTTGTCCAACAGTGGCGAATTATCGACCACGCCGCGCACTTCCTTCAGCGGCCGGCCGGTCTGCGTTTTGCCGGCGACATCAACACACCACGCGACGATCGCCCGATTGCTTCGCCCGAACGGAACCCGCAGCCGCCGCCCCGGTTCGACCTGCTGCAACAGGCGGTCGGGAATTGCGTAGTCGAACTTTCCGCCGGGGCCTTCGGTCAGCACAACGCTGGCGATTTTCTGGTAGCCGGCGTCGTCAATCTCCCACGGCTGCGGCGCGGTATCGAAAAGTTGAGACTGATGTGTCATATTGAAATTGTGGGGCCGAAAGCGACACGTTTGGTCAATGTAACATAGAAACGCAGTCGACATTCATCCGTGGATGGCGGGGTAGTTTCACCCTGTCACCCCTTCACCTTGTCACCCTGTCACAACCATGCGTCTGGGCATCTTCGGCGGATCGTTCGACCCGGTGCACTACGGCCATCTGCTGCTGGCGGAATTCTGCCGAGAACAGGCGCGGCTGGATGAAGTTTGGTTCGCCCCCGCCGCCGTGCCGCCGCATAAGCAAAACGACACGCTCTCGCCCGACAAGCATCGGGTGGAGATGTTGCGGCTGGCCATCGGCGGCCACGAGGCGTTCGTCCTCTCGCTGTTGGAGATCGAAAAAGGGGGCGTCAATTACACCTATGAAACGTTGGAACGGATTCGCGAAGAGCGCCCTGGCGATGAACTCTTCTTCCTGATGGGTGCCGATTCGCTGGCCGACTTACCCACCTGGCGAAAGCCCGAGCGAATTTGCGAACTGGCAACGCCCGTCGTAGTCGCCCGGCCCGGTAGCCCGCCGGTCGATTTTTCAGCCGTCGACCAATTTCTTTCCGAAGATCGCATCGAACGGGCTCAAGCCCTGGCAGTCGAAATGCCGCTGATCGAACTAAGCAGCACGGCGATCCGCACCCGCGTGCGCGAAGGGCAAAGCATCCGCTACCAAACACCGGCCGCGGTGGTGCAATATATCGCCGCGAACGGGTTGTATGCTTCGTAGGCGGCGGTCTTTCTGGAACGAAACGGCCAGAAATATAACCACGGAGTACACAGAGGATCACAGAGAGAAAAATCTCCGCGTTCTCTGTGCCCTCTGTGGTCGGATTGGAGCTATCAAGAGCAATATATGGCGTTCGATCTAGCCGGGATATGTCAAATGCTCGGCGATTTACTTGAGCGGCGGTGGTCTATTCGCCAAAATGGTATTAAGGTTCCT
>CALBTA010000364.1 GCA_937967755.1 uncultured Planctomycetaceae bacterium
CCTGAGGTAGCGGTTCCCGAAATTGGGCCTCGCGAAGTTTTGATCGCTGTGACTCATGCCGGTATTTGCGGCACGGATCGGCATATCTATGAGTGGGACGCCTGGAGCCAAAGCCGGGTTCAGTTGGGCATCACTACGGGGCATGAATTTGTCGGTCGGGTGGAGGCTATCGGCGGAGCGGTAACGCGGGCCAAACTCGGCCAGCGGGTTAGTGCCGAGGGGCATGTTGGCTGCGGAAGTTGCGAACCATGCCGGACAGGCAACGGGCACATTTGTGAGAAGGTCGACATCCTGGGCATCGACTGTAACGGGTGCTTCGCCAGTTTTATCGCCGTGCCGGAAGAAAACGTTTGGCCCATTCACAAGGACATCCCAGACAAGGTAGCGGCGGTCATGGACCCACTGGGCAACGCTATGCACACGGTCATGGCGGCGGGTGTCAGTGGCCGCAGCGTGTTGATCACTGGCGTGGGAACAATCGGATTGATGGCGGTCACCGTTGCCCGCGCGGCAGGTGCTTCGAAAATCCTAGTCACTGATGTCGATCCGCGCCGCTTGACTTTGGCGAAGGAGTTGGGCGCGGACGAGGCTTTTGTTGCGAGTAACGAAGAATGGCTGCAACAAGCCAGCGCGGCGACCCAAAACCAAGGGCCTCACGTTCTTCTGGAAATGAGCGGCAACGCCCGAGCGATTCGCGCCGGCTTCACGGCGCTTCGCAATGGCGGAACGGCTGCGTTGCTGGGATTGCCCGCCGGACCGGTCGAACTTGATCTGCCCAGCGACATCATCTTCAAAGGGGCAACCGTACTCGGCATCAACGGGCGGCGAATGTTCGAGACCTGGTACCAGATGGAGAACTTTCTGCTGGCCGGGCGGTTGAACCTCGATCCGATCATCACACATGAGATCGACCTGGCCGACTTTGAAGACGGATTCAAAATGATGCAAACGGGCGAGGCGATCAAGGTCGTCATGCGAATTCCCCAACAGCAAGCAGTGTCATGTCCATCGATCTCTTCAACCAGCGTGCCGGCGACGTTCTCTCACAGTTAGAAGAAACCGGCCAGCTCAAGCACTTTTATGAACTGACGGGCCCGATGGGGCCGGTCGTTAACATTGCCGGGCGCGGCGATGTGCTGGTCCTGTGCAGTAACAATTATCTGGGGCTGGCGAACCACCCTGACGTGGTCGCCGCCGGCATCGAAGGGTTGCGGCAGTACGGCGCGGGGACTGCTTCCGTACGGTTCATTTGCGGCACGTTCGATTGCCACCGCCGAATCGAACGCAGTATCGCCGAGTTGGTTGGCACGGAAGCGGCACTGACCTACGTCAGTTGTTGGAATGCTAATGAGGCTTTGTTTCCCACCGCCTGCGCTCCTGGCGATGTCATTCTTTCCGATGAGCTGAACCACGCCAGCATCATTGATAGTTGCCGGTTGACGAACAAGAAGGTGCAGCGTGAAGTTTATCCGCATAGTGATTTGAACGTTCTCGAAAGCAAGCTGAGCGAGTTCGCTGGCCCCGGCAACGAAGGGGTTTGTTGGGTCGTCACCGATGGCGTGTTCAGCATGGAAGGGGACGTTGCCCACTTAGCTGATTTGGTTGACCTATGCCGACGGCGCCGTGCAATTTTGGTGGTCGACGATTCGCATGGCATTGGCGTGTTGGGCGAGACGGGCCGCGGCACTCCAGAGTTGGCTGGCGTGTTGGGCGAAGTTGATGTGATCACCGGCACGCTCGGCAAAGCACTGGGCGGCGGGGCGGGCGGGTACGTCGCCGGGTCGCAACGATTGATCGACCTGCTGCAGCAGCGCTCGCGGCCCGGGCTGTTTTCCAACGCCTTGCCCGCAACGGTCGCCTGCAGCGCGAACAAGGCGATTGAAATCTTGCAGCAGCAACCGGCGATCGTCACGAAGCTGCACGACAACGTGAAACAGGTGCGAGCCGGCCTGAAGTTACTCGGCTACGAGTGTACCGACTCGCCAACAGCCATCATTCCGATCATGATCGGCAATGAGGCGGAAGCGATTCGCAAAAGCGCACGGCTGATGGAACTCGGCGTGATGGTGATCGGATTCGCCTTTCCGGTCGTCCCCAAAGGCGAATCCCGACTGCGCGTGCAAGTCTCAGCAGCGCTGGAGCCAGAGCACATTGAACAAGCGCTTGATGCGTTCGCGAAGTTGTAGTAGTTCGAACGGTGAACCGGGAGCTAGCTTGTCCAAGAATCGACACGCCGGTGAATCAAACTGATGTCGCTAGCCGGCAGTTTCAATCCGCTAGCGATTTCGCACGACAGCAAGGCTAAGTTCAATGCCCACCACCGCTTGCGGATTCGCCTATTGTCCCCGCGCACTTTCGGCACGCCGGCTGCGTAAGGTTGGGGTAGTTGATAACAACTATCCCCTTCTTTTCTGGAGTTCCGCCTGATGAAGTCAATTGGTCAATCGCTGATGCTGGCAGTGGAAATGGGCATGTTCTTTACGGTGATTGTAGTGCTGCAACAGATGGGGCTGATTGCATTCTAGCCTTCGCCGCAGTTAGTCGCTTTTCGCTCCGCGAAAAGCTGTCTTTCGCGAAGCGAAAGACGACAATCACTGTCCGCGCGTGACGCGAACGTTCACTTCGTACTCACCCCCGTGCGTGTATTTGTAAGAGGTGCTGCTCATCGCCACGCCGAATTGCAAAGGGCCGGTTGCATCGGCGGTGAAGGTGTGCTTCGCCCCAGCGACCATGTACCTGCCCGAATCTCCGACGCGAACCAGCAGCGCCCCGCCATAGATACGCGGTGAGCTTTGCACCGTTCCCCAATTCGACGTGCCAGCGGGTGTTGAGCTTGAGGTGCTGGTCGTCGCCCGGGTCGCAGTGCCCGTGGCGCGAATGGAAATCAAATCGCCGCGTTCCACGATCATTTCAGTTTTATGGGGCTGCGACTGCGTCGGGTTGCCACCGTTTATATCGACTAGCTGGCCCCCTTTCACCGACAGCGTCTGATAAGTGTCACCTTCGCGAAACGGAAGGGCCTGCGCCACCGCGCGCACCGAAGCCAGCGGCACGGTAATTCTCCCGAACGCCCCGTCGAGGTCGAACGATTCGGCTTGTATCTTGCCTTGCACCGTGAACTGGCGAGTCGTGACGATATCCTGCAGACCCAGCGGCTGGTTGGTCGCCTCGCCCCAGGTCAGTTTCAGGCCGGCGAAATGATCAAAGATGGCTTTCAGCTTGGCGGCTTGTTCGGCGTTGGAAGGGTCGGCCATCTCTCGCAGGGCAGATTCGATTTTGGGGCCCATCTCAATCAGGCGGGTTTGTGCCTGGTCGCGGGCAGCGAAGTCGTCACCCCCCAATTCCTCCAGCAAACGGGTTAGCCGATCGTGAATCGGCCTGCGTGTCTTCAATCCCGGCGTGATGCGAATGAGTTCCCGGGTTGGAATATTGAGTTCGCCGTATTTCGTTGTCACACGAATTTCACCGACGCTCAACTTCCCGCGCAGCCGGCTGCCATCGTTAAGCTGCAACTCATATAGTTGCGTGTCAATCGCCGTTGGGTCGCCCAAGTCTGTTTCCGGTGGCGACGTTTCTGGTTGTTGTGCGACTGCGATGCCGGCAAGCATCATCCAGCAGGGAAAGAGAATCGCAGAGCGAGTAAGCGCTTGTGTCACGACGGACCTCATTTCGTGGAAGTGAGCAGAGTCATGGCGGTGCGCCAATTATCAATCACCAGCGCGGCGCGTTCAAGGCGAACGGTTCGCTGCCGGAGACTCCAGCTACGGAAAAGAACTCAACTGCGTTCCACTACGGTGGCTAGAAGCCCCCGCTACGACGCCTTTAATTGGGGCGGAAAGGAATTTGCACTTGCTGGCGCTGCTGGAACGGCGTGGGGTTTTGGAAGGTGAAAGTTTGCACGGGCCCGACATTCGAGAAAAATGGCTGCAGGTTCATTCGCACGTACCGGCGGTCGGGCGAGACCACTGCTGACGCACCCAGGTGCGCGCCCGAGGGCAAGGTTGTGATCACCGGGGCGAAGCCGGGGTTACGACCGCTTCGCGCCGCGGCGAGCCGTTGTTGATATTGCGCGATCAGCGCGTCTCGTTGCGCTTGCTGGCGAATTTGTTCCAACTTCGTGTCGTCCGCTTGCACGTCACGAACGGCTTGCGCCCGCTTCTGGTAAATCTCAACCAACTGATCGATGCGCTGCGGCGTCATGGCGGCGACCTTGGCGTCGATCTCTTGCAGCAAACTGGCATCCAATGAATCGGCGAACTCCCGAATCATGTTCGCGCGGACGAACTGGCGCTTGGCCTGAATCGTTGGTTCGTCGGGCTGCTGCGCGGCGAGCGAACCTGTTAGTGGGATGAGCAGTAAGAATGATGGAAGCAGGAACGCTGTGCTGAGTAATCTCATCGAATGTACCTCAGGGCGTCAGAAGGTAGGTAGCTGAAAGCCGAACCCCTGTCGTGAAGTCATTATCGGCAAATTCGCACGAAGAACGCAAGCGCGGATGCGTAGTACGGATCGACGATCCGTACTACGCACCTGGTTTACCGCAGCGGCTTTTCGCCAAACAGCCGGCGGAGCAGCCCGATCTGGCCGGCGTGAAGCATTTCGTGCTGCACCATGAAGCAGAGTACATCATGCTTGGTTTTCAGCAACGGGTGGGGCGCTTCGGGCGGATCGTCGAGAACTTCGTCGGTCAGTGTCGGCAACTCCTGCATCGCTTGCGCATGAACGGCATCGAACACGCCGACGATGTCAGCCGAAGAAGGATACTCGTCCGCCTTGCTTGACGGCGTCGATCCCTTCGCGAAATGCTCCATGAACTCGTCAGAAATCAGATCGGCATCCTCGGGCCGCTTGCCGCGAATGCGTTCCATCAGCAACCGGTACTGGGCCGACGCCAGATGCCCAACCTGCCAGGCGATGTGCGTGACCCCTTCGTGCGGCATGCGGTACCAATCGTCAACGTGAATATGTCGCAGCAATTCGTTGGTATAACCGCGGGTGAAATCGATATGCTTCAAGGCGATGTCGAGGCGGGACATGCGTGCGTTTCCTCGAGAAGTGGCAAAGGCGTAAGACGAAGATCCGACAAAGTAGATCGGCAGTCCCTGACGATCAGAAGCCGATTCGATGCCACTACATCTATCGGGCCAGAACACGTTTCGGACCACGACCACAAGTGCGGTTGCGAAATCGATCGTTCGCGGGCAATCAAATCCTTCGATCAATCGCGAAGAGACTCGCGATCTACTTTGCGCCTTCATAATAACGCAATTCGCCGCTACTGCGTGACGAACTCGCCGGCGATTTCGTAGAAATGCCCGACCGCCCGGGTGCGAAGAATCTTCACGATCACCTTCATGCGTTCTTCAGTTCCCGCCCAAAGTTCCAGGGCGATGTGCGATTCTTTGATCGGCTGCATGTGACTGAACGCGATGCCGCCTTGCGAGATGTTGTGCAGCAGTACCATGAACGCGGAGCCGCTAGTCTGCCGGTTTTCATTCATCGGCATCGCCGCCGCGGCAAGACACAATGGCAACCGCTCTGAGGTTCGCTTCTCGATGCCGCTGGGGCGCGGCGTGAGTTTCCTAACAAACTCGTCAATCCGCTCGGGCGATTGCTCGAACCGGTCGCACGTAAAGTGAACTTGGGTCGGGAAGATATTGAACCGGAAGTCGCCAGGGGCCTTTTCATTGAGCACGCCCGTCAGCCTCGCCCCGCAGCGTGCGCACTCCCATTGCACTGGTTGTTCCGAAGGCATCGTCTTGCGGAGCGGCAATTCAGTGCTGCAGACCGTGCAGCGAGCAAAGTCGTCGGTCGAAAAACCAGGCAAGGCGGCGGTGGCGGTCGGGGACATGTCGAATCAGCTTTCACAAAAGGCGCACGCGGATGGCGGATTGGTTCCACCGAAATATAGCTTACGCCTGCTGAACGCCCGATCTTGCCGGTTGTAGCGGTTGCTAACTCCCTCTGGGAGAGGGTCGGGGTGAGGGCTTTGTGGCCTTCGTTTCGGATCGAACGGGCACGGGTGCGGCAAGGAAATTCGCATTGCCCTCATCCGGCCTTCGGCCACCTTCTCCCAGGGGGAGAAGGACCGATGCGACCGTTGCCCTGAGAGTCACAGCTTGCCGCGCAAGTAATCGAGCCGCCGTTGCACTTCGCCGGACTTGACGTTCATCTTTAGTTCAGAGGCTTCGAATGCGTGATT
>CALBTA010000365.1 GCA_937967755.1 uncultured Planctomycetaceae bacterium
GGCAGGCTTACGCGCGAAACAATCAGCATCAGCAAGCCGCGCTGGCCCACATGCGCGTGCCGGTGCTGTATCCTAACGAACGGGCCCTGTCCGCCGAGGCGCTGCTGGCCGCGGCCGACGCGTTGACCAACAGCAATCGGGCCGACGAAGCCCGAAATTGCCTGCGCGAACTGCTGACCAAACACCCCGGTTCCACCGCCGCGGCCGCTGCCAAGAGCCAACTCGAAAGCACCAAACAAGGAGGTTGAGTTTGAAGCGGAAGTGTCAATCTACGTCATTTACATTACTTGGCGTTCTGAATATTAGATCAACTCGCAATTTCCCCGCGATGTCGCCCCTACCGGGGCTAGATGCAAAATTGCCATCGTGGTCCTGGGGCTACCGCCCCAGGCTAATTGATTTCGCCGCTCCGCGGCTAGAAAACAGCCGCGGAGCGGCGGCATCACGTAGCCCCGGGCGTAAGCCCGGGGAAGAAGGGGCCACCCAAACGCGAAGCCCCGGTAGGGGCGACATCAAGTGGCAGATCAGTTTCCACAAAGTCGTCACACGATGTCTGATGCTTGCAACGATGCTTGTCTTCGCATGTTCCCCCGCATTCGCCCAACCAACGGCACCGACGACGGCTCCAGACGCTTCGTCAACGGCAACGGAAGCAACCGCTCCGCCGGAGGCTCCGCAGGGCTTGTTCGACATCATCTTCGCCGGCGGGTGGGTTGGGTTCTTGATCATCATGGTCTTGTTCGCCCTCAGTCTGACGGCGGCGTACCTGGTGTTCGAACAGATCATGACGTTGCGGCACAACGAACTGATGCCGCCCGGGTTGGCCGAGAAAGTGCAGCAATTGCTCGCCGCGGGCCGGGCGGCCGAGGCGGACCAATCGTGCCGTGACCAGCCCAGCTTCCTGGGATTCGTTTTGTCGGCGGGCATCAACGAGATCGACGGCGGATGGCCCGCGGTCGAAAAGGCGCTGGAAGATGCATCGGCTGAACAGTCGGCCCGGCTGCTGCGGAAGATTGAATACATTTCGGTGATCGCCAACATCGCGCCGATGGTCGGGCTGCTGGGCACGGTGGTCGGTATGATTTTCGCCTTCCAAACGGTGGCCAGCACGCAAGGGGCCGCCGGGGCGGGGCAGCTTGCCGAAGGAATTTATCAGGCCCTGGTGACGACTGTCGGCGGGTTGCTGGTGGCGATCCCGTCGCTCGGTGCGTTCGCCGTGCTGCGAAACCGCGTCGATCAACTCGTCGCCGAAGCGGCTTACGTCGCGCAGCATACGTTCGCCCCGTTGAAACGCGCCCGAGGCCGCCGGGCAGCGCCGCCGGACGCCGGTGATCCCACCCCGCCACCGCCGCCTGCGTGAATAGGTGATTGAGTTTTATGAAAGTACCCAGCAGTTACCAGCGAAAGCCGTTGGCGTTTAATATGACGCCGATGATTGACGTGGTGTTTCTGCTGATCATTTTCTTCCTGGTTTCCAGCCACTTGGTGAAGCAGGAAGCCCAAATGCCGCTGTCGCTGCCTTTCGCCGAGAGCGGTCCCACCGCGCAGGACGACGAGGGCCAGCGGGTTATCATAAACGTATTGCCCGACGGGCGGATTCTGCTGGCGGGCAGCCACGTCACGCGGGAGCAACTGCCGGGCCGCTTGGCGGCTCAGTTGGAAGCGTTCCGCAACGACCACCCGGGCCGCGACGACCTGGAAGTTCGCATCCGCAGCGACCGCAGCGTGCCATACGCCAAGGTCGAACCGATCCTGCTCACCTGCGCCCGAGCGGGAATTTGGAATGTTACGTTCGCGGTTTATCGGGGGAATGAGTAGGTAGGGGTTTAGTGCAAATTGTCGAAGCTAGGCCTTCTCCCCCTGGGAGAAGGTGGCCGAAGGCCGGATGAGGGCGGTGATTTTGAATGATTAATGTTTGACAAGGGCCTGTCTACTGCCCTCACCCCGGCCCTCTCCCAGTGGGAGAGGGGGATTGCTGACATGAAACTTACCAGCCGCAAATTAAACGCCGGATCGCTGGAGTTGAATATGACCAGCATGATTGACGTGGTGTTTTTGCTGCTGATTTTTTTCATGGTCACCGCCAGCTTTGTGAAGACCGAACGCAACCTTGATTCCGCAATCA
>CALBTA010000366.1 GCA_937967755.1 uncultured Planctomycetaceae bacterium
CATTCGATATCTCAACCCGCCGGCCGAACTGCCCAAGCGCGAAAAAACGCCTTGACCCAGTAGATCAAGGCGTTGAAATGGTACGACGGTCTTCCCAGGCCGTCGAGCAAGAACAATCTTCAATCGGTCAGAACGACCTTCTGCTTTGCCTTCGGATCCACGGCGGTGCCTTGCACGTCGCAGACGGCGACGATTTGGTAGTCCAACTTTTCACCGCCGGCGAAGGCTCCCAACTTCGCGGCTCCGCCGAGCAACCCGCCTTTGTCGCGCAGGCGTTCAGGCATGGAGTACGCGACCTTGAAGTCGATCACCTTCGACTCGCCAGCCTTGATGTCGAACTCTTCGCCGACGACGGTTTCACCTAGAATGGTTTCAGTCGTTTCCTGGTCGTCGCCGCGACCCTTGGTGTGCTCTTCGATGAGCTTATAAACCAACTTCAACGCATGCTTGTCGCTCTTGGCAGTCATTTCAACCTTGCCTTCCAGTTCGTTGCCGGTCTTGGAAATCTTGGTCGGCGCTTCGACCAGTTTGACCTTCACGCCCCCGATGTTAAACCAACCCTTCACCGTGTCCATGAATCCCATGAGAGTCTCCCGCTTGTATGTGAACGTTGCGCAAACAACGCGTCCCTGCTTCCAAAGTCAGATCCGTTCGCTCCGCCGTAACGCCTTGAAGGTATCACGGAGCCTAAGGCGAAACAATACTTCGGGTGCTTCAAGGAACCTATTTTTGGCCTCCAACTTCATGGAAACTTGCCGGCGCAACCTTAAAATCGGTATCGCCCTCAGCCTCTACCCGGCTTGCCTGACCGGACTTTGGATGGACACTGTGTTGCCCTGGCGGGAGCGAACCAGCCGAAGAGCAGAATACCAACAAACAGGATCAGCCCGACCACGATGAAGGCTCGCAATGCGATTGACATCCAACTCGGTCGCAGCGCTGCTCTGCGTTCGGCTTCCGATTGTGTTTCGATCACCTGCGGCGCGCTTTGGTACTTGGTGGCGAACTGCTCGTCGACGTTTTTCCCGCCGGCGATCCAACCAATTTCGTCTCGGCGAACGGCTGCGTACCATTGATTTGCATCGTCCAGCTCTTGTCGAAATTGCGCTTCAAGTTCCGCCAGCAGCTCGTCGCCTTCACGCATTGCCAGGCTCTGCTTCGCCATTTGGCGGTACGCATCGGCGGCACTGGTATCTTTCGCTTCGTAGGACGCCTTCAGATACGCCCTGGCGGCGAGCAGTCCGGAGTTATCGGCATTTCCCTGGGCAAGCAACAGGTCTCCGAGCGCTTCCAGCAAGATGGGCGAATCGTGGCTCCCGAATCGCATCATGCCGAGAATGCCCTTGATGGCCTTGGCAAGTTGCGCTTTGGTTTGTTCTTCGTGAACCTCTAGCATCCCCTTCTCACGCAAGAACTCCGCGAAGCCGACCGACGAATACCCGCGCAGATCATCGCTCGCCAGCGGCAGAACTATCTTCTCGTCCTGGCGTTTGCTCAACAGGTATTCCACCAGCAGCCGTTGGTAGATTTCACGGCCAAAGTGCGCATCGGGGTTGATCTCAATCGCGCGGTCAATCTGTTCGATACCCTTTTCGAATTGACCGCCGTGAATATAGAACGTTCCCAGGTTGGCGTAAGTCTCGTACAGCCCAGGGTGCAGTTGATCCTTCGCCAAGATCGTCTCGATCGCTTTATCTTGCTGGCCCAGCTTGTCATAGGCTACGGCCAGGTCGTTGTACATCTCAGGCGAGTCCTCACCCGCTTCGATTCTGGCGACGCGGTCTTCGACGCGCCATTGGTAGTACTCAGGCGAGTGCCGCAGAAATTTTCCCGTGATCAACTCCAAGGTCGAAGGAAAATGCTCTCGCTCCATCACCAGCGTATCCATATCCCACAAGCAGGCCAGCGAAGCCGGGGCCCAACAGCAGCAAACGGCGGCAACGAGACAACAAGGTAGCCGAAACATGCTCGCCTCCAATGAACAACTCGTCGTGGAAAGGGGTGCGATCGCACGTCCGATTCTACCGGACTGCCGCTTCCTTTGCGAAATTTGCTTTCTGTGAACGCGACGGAACAGCCGAGTACCAGTAAACTCTTAGAAGTCTGAGATCGCCCTCGAAAGCTGCCACATCTTGCTCTTGGGCGACTATGGTCTGGATTTCGCGAGGGGAAAAACGGCTGCGGACATTTGGCGATGAAGTTACTGGCTTTTCCGATTGTTCCCGCAAGAGTATCGGGCTGGGAGGTAACATATATCTATGTATTGTTATATTCATGCGTATATATAATGCGTGTCTGGCGATTTGAACATCGTAGCGGGGGGCTTCCAGCCACCGCCAAAAGGGCGCAGCGCAAACAGCCCACGGTGGCTGGAAGCCCTGCTACGTGTGTGTCGTCAAATTGACATCAGGGCCCGTGCCTTGGCCGTAAGCTCCCGCCGGGGTGGGGAGCGCGCAGAAAGCGTTGGGTTCCTAGATACGGTAGCCTGAAGCCCCGGTTGCAAATGATAGCTACAACCGGCAGTTATTGATCTGCGTTTCTAAGATGGCGTGGGCGCCGAGGGCTTCTAACTTTTCCATCACGGAGATAATTTCGCTTTGACGGACCATCGCCCTAACGGAGCACCAATCGGCGTCTTCCAGGGCATTGATGGTGGGCGAGTTGAAGCCGGGCGTCAGCTTCTCGGCCTCGGCAAGTTTCGTGCGCGGAATGTTGTACTCCAGCAACGAATAGCCGCGGGCGATGATGACCCCTTCCAGCCGGCGAACGATGCGGTCGGCCAGTTCGGGGTGGTTGGCGGCTTTGTTTTGGACGAGCACGGTTTGGTAATGGCCAATCTCGTCCAGAATTCGCAGGCGGTTGGCCGCCAGAGTGCTGCCGGTCTCGACCAGATCGACGATGCCGTCGGCCACGCCGAGAGAGATCATCACTTCGACGCTGCCCGACAGCGGTACCAAATGAACATTGGCACCATGGGAAGAAAGATACTTCTGTGTAACGTTGGTGAAACTGGTGGCGATCCGGCGGCCGTCAAGGTCGGCAGGGGATTGATAGTTGGCGTCAACCGGCACGCAAATGGCCAGCCGGCAACGGCCGATGCCCAGTTCCAACCGCGTCGTCAGTTCGACGCCGCTCTCCTCAATCAGGTCGCTGCCGGTGATGCCCATGTCGATGGCACCTTCGGCACAGAGGACCGGGATGTCGTCGGTGCGCAGGAAGGTAATTTCCACCGGCACTTCCTTGACCAGGGCGAACAAGCTGCGGTCTTGCCGGCGGAAACTCAGGCCCGCCTGCTTGAGCAATTGGGCAGCCTGGTCGGCGAGCCGTCCTTTGCTGGGAATTCCGACGCGAAGATTTGCCATGCGATTGAGATTTGCCTCTTGCGGTGCCGCCTATTCCGGTGCGTTCTATTTCGGCGCGGGGGCGGCGAAGCGGAAGGGGGCTTTGGCCTTGTACAGTTTCATCATTTCTTCTTCACCACTTTTGGCATCGCCTTCGGCCATGTCGACAGCCTTTTGCTGCCACTCGACGGCTTTGTCGAAGTCGCCGACTTCAGCATAGGCGGCCGCCAGCGATTTGATATCGGTGATCGCTTTCCACTCGCGCAGCTCTCCGGCGGTTCGCGCCGATTCAATCGCCTGTTTGCCATCGCGAATCTTGTCGTCGGGGCACGTCGCCAACAGCCAGGCCTTGTTTTGATGGGCCAGAGCGTACTTCGGTGCCAGTTCGATTGCCTTGTTGTAGTCTTCGATGGCCTCTTTGTACTGACCGAGAATCTGGCGGTTGAACGCCCGGTTGTTGTGGGCCAAGGGCGACTCGGGGTTGATCTTAATCGCGCGGGTGAAATCTTCGACCGCTTTCTTCGAATCGCCTTTGAGGTAATGGGTGAAGCCGCGGCTGCTGACCGCTTCGATGTTTTCATTGTCGCGCTTGTAGAGTTCGCTGAAATCGGCGATGGCCTTATCCCACTCTTGGCTGCGCTGGTAGGCGACGCCGCGTTGGGCCAGGGCGAATTCGTTCTTCGGGTCGACCTTCAACGCCCGCGTGAAATCTTCCGCCGCCGCTTTGGGATCGCCCTTGGAAAAGTTCGCGACCGCTCGGTTGATGAACACCGCGATGTCGTCATATCCCAGTTCAATCGCCGCGTCGTAATCGGCTATTGCCTTGTCGAACTCGCCGGAAGTCGCGTAGGCCGCGCCGCGGTTCACGTAAGTCGGTGGCGTCTTCAGACCCAAGCGAATCGCGACGGTCAAATCGTTGATGACTTCCTTCTTCTCTCCCTCAAGATCCCAAACCAACGCCCGCGAGACATACAGCGACGCGTTCTTGGGGTCTTCCTCGATCAACTCGTTGTACAGCTTCTTCGATTTCTCCAACGTCACAATATCTTGCACCCGCACGTTGGCCCGGCGGTTCTCCGGCGATGCGACCAATGCGGTTTTGCCTTTGACGCTGATCAACGTCAGAATGTCGCCCGCCTCGGCGAAGACCGGCTTCTCTTCATTGTTGGGCGAACTCAGTTTCACGCGGGCGACAACGCGGCCGGAGGGTTCACGTTCTTCCGGCTGTTCCTGCGCGGCGGCCTGATTGGTGGGCATCAACATCAAGTACAAGACGGCAACCGAACAAGTAACAACAACGAGGCGAATCATGGTGTTCAAACTCCAGGCATACGAAAGTGTCAGCTTCAAATCTCCCTCTCCCTTTGGGAGAGGGCCGGGGTGAGGGCGTCAGGAATTTCTCAGTTGAAGAAATGAGATCGATGCCCCCCTCCTTCAACACTTATCATTCCTCGTTCGACATTCGTCACTCAATCGAAATCGCCCTCAACCGGCCTTCGGTCACCTTCTTCCAGCGGGAGAAGGGCTTGAGGCAACTTCAGGCAATTTTCGATCCCGGTTCTCATTATACATCGCACAGCTTCACGGCTTCCGTCAAGCCGGCCAGTGCGTCGCGGGTGGGGATGAATTCCTGGCCGACATAACCCTTATATCCGATCTCCAGCAAGGCTTTCATGCAGGGCGGGAAGTTGATTTCCTGCGTGTCGTCCAACTCGCCGCGGCCAGGGTTGCCGGCGGTATGAACGTGGTTAATCGCTTCACCGCACTGCTTGATGCGGCGGATGATGTCGCCATCCATGATCTGCACATGGTAAATGTCGAACAGCAGCCCAAAGCGTTCCGAACCGACCTGGTTGATAATTTCCATGCAGTAGTCAACGTGGTCGCCTTGATAGCCCGGGTGGCCTTTCATCGGGTGGGTATCTTCGCGGGTGTTCAACATTTCAATCGAAAGGTTGACCTTCTTCTTCTCCGCGTGGCCGATCACCTTCTTGAAACCGGCGACGCAGTTCTTTATGCCTTCTTCGGGTTCGATCACTTTGGCCTTCTTCAGATCGTACGAGCCTTCCTCAGGAATGCCGCCGTCGGCCCACTTGCCAGTTTCGGCCGCGTAGCCGGTGAAGGTGATCACCGTCGGCACGCCGGCGTCGGCCGCCTGATCAATCCGCTCGTTGATCATCGCGATGCACTGCTCTTGGTAGCGGGGATTGTTCATCCCTTGCATGAACAAGTGGCTGGGCGAGATCGCGCAGGTCAGCCCAAACTTCTTCAGCGGCGGCCAATCTTCCGGCGGAACGAGTTCAATACTTTTGCAACCAAGTTGCTTCGCCAGCTTGGCCGTTTCGGCCACGTCCCAATACTCGGCGAAGCACCAATGCACGATCGACTGATTGATGTTTCCGTTGGTGACCGCCCGCTTCGCATCCGCGGCAGCGGTGGTCTTCAACCCGGCCGCCGCCATCGTTCCGGCCGCCGCCAGCCCGGCCGCCCCTTGCAACATTTGCCGGCGGGAGAAATAGTTGGTGCATTGTTTGGAGATCTTCATGGTGTTACCTGGGCTGTTTTCTGAAATTTGATGACGTTGGGTAAAAGGCAATTCCATCCACTTTAACTGCTGATTTGGACCTGGGCAACAAACAATGATCACCTACGCGAAACTCGCCGTACTTGGCATTGGGTTGCTGTTCACCGCCATCGCTGGGATTTCGCTGTACGCTCAATGGGGTGCCGTGCAGGAGCCGGTCGCGGTCGATCTGGCGGCGCTGGAACGGGGTGAGGACCCGCCGAGCCGCTATGTGCGGATCGAAGACTACGTCGTGCGGGCCGATAACGTGTTCGGCAACGAGTACCAGTACGAAGCTGCCACAACCTATGAAATCTTCTTTCCCATCGTTTCGGCAGGCCACCCGGCCGCTGATGCCGAAGTCCCGCTGACCCAATTCGCCGTGGTCGTCCGCCCGCATCACGTGAACTTCAACGATGAGGGAATCCCAATCTACGAACATCACGGCCCGCTGGAAGGGGCGTTGGCGATTGGGTTTGATGCGATGGAGGGGATTGAGAAAGACTTCCTCCGCGAGACTTACCCCGAGGTGAACGTGAACAAAGTCCACGTTCTGATTCCCGGCGACAAGCCTTGGATATCGCTCGGCTCTTGGGTCTGGTTGGGCTTCGGGGTGATCGTAACGCTGGTAGGCGCGGCGTCATTCATGATGCCGAGTGATGATTGAACCTGTCCACCTTTCAACTGAACAATTCGTGCATCACTGCGTCTCGCGTGAGGCGAAAATGACGCGCCACATCAGATAGAATTCCCGACAGCGTACCACTGCGTAACGGATTATGGTTGGGGTACCGTCAGGTGGCGTTCTCCCTCTTGTTGCGTCGTAAGTCGCATGTGCGATCCTTTTTGACGCGTCGTTACGTATCCGTACTGTTTCTGCAAAGCTTTCGCGAGCTCCGGCCCCGAGACATTGCGGGGAAGTTTCATGCCCCGAGTACCTCATCCCGCACAATGTGGAGCCGAATAATTTTGGGGCGGTCGGCTTCCTCAAAATGGCAATCAACCGCCTCGCGCACGTTCGCGCGAAGCTGATCCATATCGTCGCCCTCGGTGAAGATCGACTCGCCAAGCGCACGGGCAGTGAACCCACCCTCTACGGAATCTTCGACGTGAAAGATCAATTCGGTCATGCGCACCATGATACTTGATCAGCTCACATTTGTCAGCGAGAGCGACGTATGGCGAGGCGAAATCGTCGCTCTAGCCAGTTAGCGGTTGCCAAAGCCCGATGATGTTGCCTTCGGTGTCTTTCACTTGGGCGTAGATGCCCATGCCGGGAATTTCAGCCGGCCCCATCACGTTGCTGCCGCCCGCCGCCGTGACATCGGCGATGCGCTGCTCGCACGATTCGACCTCAATCACCACGACCGGCGTTTTGCTTCCCCCTTCATCCCCGCGCGGATACATACCGCCGTTGATGCCGCCCGGAGTCGTCGGCTTCATGTCTTCCCCCAGCGGCGTGGTGATGCAGAAGGAATAGGGCATCTCGGTCGGGGCTTCTTGAATCTGCCAGCCGAACACGTCTTGATAAAAATTGTCGGCACGGGCTTTGTCGTCGTAAGGAATTTCAAAGTGGCAAACGCGGTCCATGGTGGCCTCCGGAAATGAATAGAGAGTGAGCGACGCTTCGAGTGAAACGAAACCCTAACTTGCAGCATGAGCACAACGTTGTCAACTTGCTCACTGCTGATTCGCTTCCGACGTGACGAAGGAAACGAACGTCTCGGCGGCTGGCGTTAGTTGCTCGCCTTGCCGGGTTAAGATCCCCGATTCAATCGGGCGAACTGCGTCGGCCAGAGGGCGCGAACCGACCCTTCGCCCCTTGGTGACGATGCCGCTGGGCATTAACGGGACGACACCGACCCCCAGCCCGGCTTCAACCATCCGCACGATGGTGTCGGTATTGCTGGCTTCCGTTTCGATCCGCGGTGATTGACCGGACCGGTGGAACGCCTCCATCACGTGCTGGCGGCCCGTTGATCCGCGCTCATAGAAAATTAACGGTTCACCGGCGACCCGCGACAACCTGATCGGCGACTTGCCTCGCAGTAACGCATGCCCACGGCGCGCGATCAAGCTCCACTTCATTGAGAAGAGGTGGCTGAAGGCCAGTTCCGGAGAAGACTCATATGGAGCCGCAACGCCGAGGGCAATTTCCGGGTCGCTTAACAGTTCTTGTTCGATCTCGCTTTCAATGCGAGACGAAAGCCGCACCCGAATCTGAGGGTGCGCCGCGTGAAACCGCCGCACGGCATCTATCAGTAGGTACGCGATTAAATACTGGCTCGCCACGACGTGTACTTCCCGCGCCGCCGGTTCAGCGGCTAGCGTCTCGCTGAATTCTCGGGCGCGTTCTAGGAACGCGATCGCCTGGGGCAACAGGCGGTGTCCCTGCGGCGTAAGCGGTGCTGCTTTCCGCACGCCGCGTCGCTTGCGATACAACTCGACGCCCAATTGCTGTTCCAGCGCGATCAGCCGGTTTCGCACACCTTGTTCGCTGATATGCAGATGCTCCGCCGCCGCCCGTAAGCTGCCTTGGCGGGAAACTTCGACCAATGCCGCGACCTGGTCAGTCGACAGCGAGGGAACTTCGTGCGCCACGGCGATTCTCCGGTGACTGGGCCAGATTTGAAAGATGCACTTCCACAACTAAAACCATTATGCAATTGATTATTTACAATTTTCAACTCTTTAGTGCGACCCGTAGTATTGAACAGTTAGGTGTTTCAATCTTGGGGCCGGCTACCTTGAACGAGGAGAATCCAATGAACAGAAAAGTACGCTTTCGCACGGCGATTTTCGCTGCCTGGGCCGCTGTTGCCAGTTGGCCTGTGCTGGCGGCCGATCAGTTGGTAGTTCATGAGTGGGGGACGTTTACGGTACTCCAAGACGCCGATGGCCAAGAGATTACCGGAGTGAACGTCGACGACGAACCAGTGCCGGCTTTCGTTCACACGATCGGCCGCGATCTGCTAAGCCCGCGTTTGCTCTCGAACGAATATTGGCGATACCGTATGAAGGGAGTACCCCGCCGGCACTATCAGGTAACGATGCGCTTGGAAACGCCGGTCATCTACTTCTACCCGCCGATGTCACAGAGCGAACCGTTGCCGTTGGACGTCGAGGTCAGTTTCCGAGGCGGATGGCTGTCGGAGTTTTATCCCAACGCCGAGTACAGCGCGCCCGGATTGAAGCGTGGAAACTTCGAATTCACTGGCCTAACGCCGGATACCGTTGGCAGTCTCGCCTGGCGGAATCTGCAAGTGGGCACGGATGGAAAAATACCTAAGACCGACGAGCAAGTCTGGCTGGCACCTCGCCAGGTGGCGGCGGCGACTGTTACCAATGGAGCGGAGAACCCGCAGAGTGAGAAGTACCTGTTCTACCGCGGCGTCGGGCAGTTGCATGCCCCGCTTCGCGTGAAGACGGACCTCAAAAGCAACCGACTGTCGCTCTATGCTAACTTTCAAGATGTACTGGATGAAGGAGAAACCGAAACGATTCAACGCCTCTGGCTGGCCGACATCCGCGCCGATGGCGAAGCGGCGTTTCGAGAATTGGAGGCACTGAGCGTCAACGGAAACCGCTCGGCGAAGCTGCGCGATCTGCCCGCGGGCTTTGAAGCCGAGGACTATCGCCGCGACGGGTTGACGGAACTACGCTCAGCGATGCACCAGCAACTCGTGGAAGCGGGCTTGTTCGACGACGAGGCGACCGCGATGCTGGCGACCTGGGAGCGGGCCTACTTCAAAAGCCCTGGGTTGCGGCTGTTCTTCGTCGTACCGCGCACTTGGACAGATCACTACCTTCCCCTCAGCATATCTCGCGAGGCGGAAGTTGAACGTGTGATGATGGGTCGCATCGAGTTGATCACACCTCAGCAGCGCGAGTTGCTAACCGAATTGGCGGATGCCGAGGTTTCCAACGCCAAATGGATCTCGCAATTGCAGCCACAAGAGTTGAAACGTCAGATGTACGCCGGGCGCTTTCCGGAAGATCAGTTCGACAAAGTCCGCGAGCAAATGCCCACAGATTATCAACTGTACATGCAGTTGGGAAGGTTCCGGAACGCACTGGTCATTGCCGAAGAAAAGCAGCGGCCCAGCCCAGCGCTGACGAAATTTATCAATACCTATGGGCTGCAGCCCTATCGAGACAAATCCTCGATCGCAAAACGCGAAACGACCGGCCAAAAGTGACCGCGCTTGCCGGCCCGAGGCGGTTGCGGCACAATGGCGGGGACGCATCGGCACCACCTGATGCGTGCCCCGCCACCCCGCCTCGCAGTAGGAGCCCACCATGCGCCAATGTCTTAGCGCCGTCGCGCTAGTAGTTTCGTGCAACATTATCACTTTCGCCCAAATTCCATCCGGCCCAGGTGATTGGCCGCAGTGGCGGGGGCCTCAACGTGACGGGCATAGCAGCGATACCAACTTGTTGAAACAGTGGCCTGAAGATGGCCCGAAAGTTCTTTGGCAAGTGGATACCGTCGGCGTCGGTTACTCATCGCTGGCGATCAAAGATGGACGCATATATACCCAAGGTGATTTGAACGGCGTGGAACACATCCTGTGCCTGGATGCGAAAGACGGCAAGACAATTTGGGCCGTTCAGCCTGAGCCGGTCAAGCAACAACTGGCAGCCCGCGTGGCGGATGAATTCAAAAAGCTCGATGCGAACGAAGACGGCAAAGTGGACGAGATCGAAGCCCTCAACCGTTTTGGGTTCGAATTCAACAAGTTCGATCAGGCCATTGATGGAGAGGCGGACGAAATTTCCGCCGCTCGCACCAAGCGGTTGTTCGCGGCGCTCGATGCCAACAGCGACGGGCGTCTCACAGCGGCCGAAGGGGGCCGGGCGTTTCATCGTGAGATGGAGCGGATCGATCAAGCAGACCAGGAAGCAGACGCCGGGCAGCTTGCAAAGGCTCGAACCGAAAACTGGCTGGCACAATACGACAAGAACGGCGACAAAACGATCAGCCGTGAAGAATCGCGCGGTACGGAAGCCGACCGCCCGTTCGGCCAGATCGACAGGCGCGACCCGGCGACCAACAAGGGCGATGACAAGCTGACGAGCGATGAACTGACTGAGTACTTTCAGAAGCGGCAAGCCGGCAAGGATGGCATCATCACCGTCGCCGAGATGCAAGCGTACTACACCAACCGTTATCCAGGCGGCGATGGGTTTCTTTCGGTGGAAGAACTGAAGGGTTACTTCGGCGGCTACCGCAATGGCCAAGGCGATGGCCCGCGCGGCACGCCGACGATCGATGGCGATCGTGTCTATGTCGAAGGGGGTAATGGCGATGTCACTTGCCTCGATGCGAAGACCGGCAAGACCATCTGGCACAAGAGCCTGAAGCAGGACTTCGGCGGCGGGCGACCCGGTTGGGGGTACAGCGAGTCGCCGCTGGTTGAAGACAACATGCTGATCGTCACGCCCGGTGGCAAAGCCGGTACGTTGCTGGCGCTCGACAAGTACACCGGCGAAAAGATTTGGCAGTCCGGCGGGGTCAACGAGGGTGCGCATTACAGTTCACCCGTGGCTGCTGACATCCTGGGCACGCGTACGATCGTTCAGTTCGCCCGCGGCAGTGTCTTTGGCGTGAAGGCCGACGGCGGCGAATTTCTGTGGAAGTACAGCGGCGCGAACAACGGCACAGCCAATTGCAGCACGCCGGTGGTCGACGAAAACTTCGTCTTCGCCGCCAGCGCATACGGCACAGGCGGCGGGCTGGCCAAGATCAGTAACAGCGGTGATGAACTGTCGGCCGAGGAAGTCTACTTCGAAAAGAAGATGCAGAACCACCACGGCGGCATCGTGAAGGTTGATGATCATATGTACGGGTTCGGCACGGGTTTGTTGTGCATGGACTTCAAAACGGGCGACGTCGCCTGGCAGGATCGCAGCGTCGGCAAGGGTTCGCTCTGCTACGCCGATGGAATGCTCTACTTGCTCAGCGAGCGCCACGAGGTCGCCCTCGCCGAAGCGACGCCTGAGGAATACCGCGAGCATGGCCGCTTCAAGATCGAAAGCCACGGCCGCCCCAGTTGGGCCCACCCCGTCGTCGCCGGCGGCGTGTTCTACATCCGCAACCAACACTCGCTCACGGCGTATGATGTGCGGAAGTGAATCAATCCGCCAGCACGCTCGGTGGGTGGCAGTATCTCAACGTCTCGCCTTCTCTGCAGCGCTGCTCGGCTTCTCGCATGATGGTTTCGGCTTGGGGGCTGTCGATCGAATACCACTGCGCCCCGTCGACGGCGCGAATTAGCAAAGGGCTGGAGTTTTCCGGCTCGCCATCGTCGGGCAGAGGGTCTGGTAATTCTTGCTCCTCGGCGCTTGGCTCGGGAGCAGCGGGGTCGGGCATTTCCAACCAACCGACGAATCGTTGATTCGGATCCCGGCAGGAGCCACAGCTAAATACGTTCGCCCGCACTCCGGCCGGATGATCGCCGAACAAGCCCGATTCGGTTTCGATCGGACCCTCCAAATCAGACGCCGCGGTAAACAGCTCACCGGTATGCAAGTCGTAAAAGTAGGCCTGAGGAACTCGCTGTGGGCTGATGGGATTCGAAAAGCTGCCGGCGAGTTGCCACCCGATTACCGCGACCGCCATCAACAACAGCGATCCGCTGGCCGGCAACACGATGGCCCGGTGCCGCTCGACCAACGCCAACAACTCGTTCATGGCCGGGTCAGCGTTGGGGCGTTGCGGCGCGAATACCAATGCGACGCATCGGGGTCGAGCAGTTCGTGCGGATCCATCAGCTTCACGCTGCCGTCGGCAAACAGCACGTTCGCCAGGCCCATGTGCCGGCCGGGCGTGGTCGTCGGGTCTTCCAAGTACTCATAAAAATAAGGCGACTCATAGTCAGATTCGATGTTCACCGAAATCCGCCCGTAGTAGTCGAGCATCAGCACCTGATAGCTGCTCATCGTTTGGCTGCTGTGAACGTAACTGTTCATCGCGTAGCTGGTATGCACACCGCCAGGTTCAGTGATGACACGAACTTCTTCCATCCAACCCGGCGTGTTGTACCGATCGACAGTGAACGTATGCATGTCAGGCGATAACGTCACGATGTCGCGGCCAAATTCAACACCGCGGTAGGCTTGTCCCGTGGGGTAACGCGTACCGGGAACTTTGAAGACCTGATCCGACTTGTTCAAGCTCTTCTTGTCCGTGATGACGCCGAGTATCTTACCGTAAAAACTAATCGAAGCATCGTGCGTTCGACCTTTGCGGCCGCGCGGGTCAAAGTGCATCAGGTAGACATCAACCTTCGTTCCGGCGGGAATGCGCTTCGGCGAGAACTTGCCGATCTTGCTCGACCGCGTTCCGGGTTCAGAAAAGTTCACGACGACGGACTTGGGCAGTTCATAGTCGGCATGTTCCTGAAACACGCGCACCCAGCGGTTGTGTTCGTATTGGTTCTGCCGAAGCGTTCTCGGCAGCTTGTCTTTCATTTGGATGTTGCCGGCGCCGCCCGGCGCACCGAACGCGCCGACCCCGTTGCCGTCTACCCCGCCGCCGAACGGCACGCCGACTTGGCCGCCGAACTCAATCCACGCCTGCGCGCCGTCTTTGCCGCCGCCGCCGCGGATGATGTCGCGTCCAACCGGATCGTTGGGGCAGACGTTGGTCGACGTCTGATGTTCCACGTAAGGCTGCAAGTCCTTCGCCCAGCGGTCGGCCATGCCGATGGTCGCCGTCTCGCCCCGTTGTGCCCGGAAGTTGTTGTAGGCGATGCCCAGGTTGTGAAGGTTGTTCGCGCACTCGGTCGCCTTGGCGTTCTCGCGAGAGATCTGAATCGCAGGCAACAGCAGCGCCATTAAGATTGCGATGATCGCAATCACCACCAGCAGTTCCACCAACGAAAAGCCCCAGGTGCAATGCCGTTTCCCCATCGATTCGTCCTTCCCCAATCAAGATGAGATGCCGCGGGTAAGTCCAATCTGTGGTAGCAGTATCCCCCATTTGGATGCGCAAACCAACCTGAATATATGTACCCTTTCACACGTTTTTGGCGACCTTTTCCTCTCGCCGTTCCATCCGCACTCCGCAAGGGCGTTGCCTCGCGGCTATGGGCGGTCTGGATTGGTTCGTGCCGAAACTTGCTAACGCACGTTCGCCAGCACCTGATCGGTGCTCATGTCTGCCGGGAAAATCGGTTTGCCTGTTTGGTCTTCAATCCCCAGCGTCACCACGCCTTGCTTCTCACCCGGCTCGTTGCCCAGCGAGATCCACCAGAGCAAAAATGGTTCGGCATCTTGGCCGTGGCACCGCTCGATGAAGTTGCGAAGTTGCTCGTCGGTCATCGCCCGCGGCTCTTCATGCCCGACGTGCGGGCCGATTGTAATCGCCAATAACTTGCCGATGATCAACCCCAATGTCGCCCCGACGATCACGCTGCTGCCCACGACCAACAGGTAACTGGCAAGTTGAAAGATTGCATTGACAACCGCGGCGGCAATTGCCCACAACACCAGCCCCAACACACAGAAGCAACCCATGTTCGAAAGGTGGCTGTGCGTTACCATCCACCGCTGGTAACTCTGGCAATGCGGGCACATCGCTTCGCCGGCGTTCCGCTTCTTCGCCGTTTTGTGCAGGCTGCCGATGGCCTGGTTCACTGCCGAATCGCGCATCCGGTCGCTGCTGGAAATCAGCGGCGCGCCGGTCGTCTGCGCCGATTCCA
>CALBTA010000367.1 GCA_937967755.1 uncultured Planctomycetaceae bacterium
AAAGGCGGGTGACGTCGCGGGCGGTGCCATCGCTGTAGTGCGCCAAAACTTTCAACTGCTGGCGCGTCTCGCGGTTCATGTCGCGGGCCTTGGGCAACACCTCGATGCGCTCGACCGTCGGGTCTTCTTCGCTGCCAAAAGGCATACCTTGTTCAATCCAGCGGACGAGCAACTGGTATTCATAACTTGCTTCGTCCAGCCGGCGGCCGCCGCCATGCGGCAATTTGTTCAGCGGTTTGGTCAGCAACAGGCTGAACTCAGGCGCGGCGGGGAACACCCTGCGCGCACGGTGTTCTTTCACCAGCCACTCGTAATCCTCTTCGGGGTAAAACCCCAGCAGCGACAGACGGAAGCCGTTTTGCCCGCCCGACTTTCCGTGGCAACCGCCGGCGTTGCAGCCGAGCTTCGTGAAGATCGGCACGATCTCGTTGGCGAAATTGATCGGCCGCGGCGACGAGTAGTTTTCGACGCTGCACCCGACGATGGCCGTTTTTCCGCCGGGCGCTTGCGCGGTAATCTCAGCCTCGCCGTTGGCGAGCGGAACGACGAATCCGTCGCTTTCAATCCGCACAACCCCCGCGGGCTTGGCGCTGTAGGTCACGTTGTGGGTCAAGTCGTGCAATTGCCCGCTGGAATATCGACCCGTGACCACCAGTTGGGCGCGGTCGTTGGGGCCTGCGAACTTGATTTCAGCCGGTTGCTCAAATTCAATCGAAGTCAGCGCACCCGCCGGGCCGAGGCCGGGAAAGTCTTGCGCCGCACAGAATGCGGCAGCAAGACAGCACGTTGCGAAACAACAGAAGGAAACAAATCGGCGGGACACAATCATGGCGGGACTTCTCTCTAGCCGGGGGCCAACGGCCCGCGAAGTGTGAAGACGAAGCAAAACTTCGTCCTACAATCAAGGCAATCGTCCGGCTACACCAACTCTTCAATCGGCTTGCCGTCTTCGACCATGTAAACCGGGCGGCCGGCCTGGTTGACGAACTGCGTGCGGCCGTCGATTCCCAGCACGTGGAAAATCGTCGCCATCAAATCTTGCGGACCGATCGGGGCGGTCTTCGGCACGTCGACCTTGGCGGCCGATTCACCCACGACCTGGCCCATTTGCAACCCGCCGCCGGACAGGGCCAGCGTGCTGAGCGGCGCCCAGTGATCGCGCCCCGCGCCGCCATTGACCTTCGGCGTGCGGCCGAACTCTCCGCTGATCACCAGCAGGATGTTCTTCTCCAACCCGCGTTGGTGAATGTCTTCCACCAGCGCCGAAACCGCCTGATCAAGCTGTGGTGAACGCCCTTCCATGGCGGTCTTGATGTTGCCGTGCATATCCCAGCCGCCATAGTTCACGGTGACGAAGCCGCATCCCGCTTCGCACAACCGCCGGGCGGTGAGAAGCTGCTGGCCCAAGCCGGTTCCATAACGGTCGGCCGCCCGCGGGTCTTCATACTTCAGATCGAACGCCTGTTGCGAACGGCTGAGCACGAGGTTGAACGCCTGTTGTTCGAACGCATCAAGGCCGTCCATCAAACGGCTCCGGTCGGCTTCGCGGTTGACCTGATCGATACCTTTGAGCAGGCTGCGGCGGTCGTCCAGCCGGGTCTTGTCGACGACCAGCGACATGTTCTGCCGCGCCTTGCCGCCGGGGTCGAACGGGTTGAACGCCGCGCCGAGGAACGCCGCACCGTCGGCCGTAATGCCATTCAGGCGGACGTATGTCGGCATGCCGGTCAACAAATTGTTGGGGCCGCGCACGCGCGAAACAATCGAACCGAGCGAAGGCCGGGTCGGCAGCCCGCCGTTGTCGATGGCCCGTTCGTCGTAGCCGGTCATCACGAAGTGCGTGCCGCCGCCGTGGCCGCTGTTGTTGTGCGCGAAGCTGCGAACCAATGCCATCTTGTCAGCCACCGCTCCGATCTTCGGCAACGTGCCGCCCACGGTCACGCCGGTCAGCGGAGTCGCCGCTTCGCCTGTCACACTGCGGTACTCCGCCGGGGCGGTCATCTTGGGATCGAATGTTTCGACATGCGTCGGCCCGCCTG
>CALBTA010000368.1 GCA_937967755.1 uncultured Planctomycetaceae bacterium
AAGCCGCCATGCGGGATATGGACCACGTTGCCCGATTTGACGAAGAGACTTTCGCTCTGTTGCTACCGGGTGCGAACTTGGGTTCGACCGAACTGATCGCCGAACGGCTGCGCCATGCGATTGGTAAGTGCGCGCTGCCGTTGGCGGGAGACCAGTTGCGTTTCACCATCAGCCTGGGCGTCGCCGAAGCCCGCACAGGTGACGACGCCGAGAAGCTGCTGTCACGCACGCAAGACGCGCTCGCGCAAGCCCAAGCCGGCGGTGGAAACCAAACTTTCGTTCACAACGGCAAGAGCGCCGAGTTGACCAAGAAAGTGGTCGCCGGGGTGTAACCCAGACAAACGAGGCAAGACAATTGTTTAGCCGCGACGCCGATAGGCTCGCGCGATCCAGGGCGAGCCTACGGCGTCGCCGCTAAACGGATTGGCTACGCTACTTCTCAACAACCAACCGCAACGGCCAGCTGCACTGGCCCCCTTCTTGATCTGACCTTAGGAAGAATAGCCGCGATGTGCCGGGTACCCAATTGTCGGCGGTGATGAAGACGCCGCGCTCGTTTTGCCCTGAGAGCAACAGCACGCCGTTCAGCCCGATGTTGTCGACGTAAGTTCCGTGCGGCAAGTTTCGCCCGGCGTCTTCCTTGCCGAAACCGAGAACGCCGTTGTTACCGTTGCGTGTGATGCGTAGTGTTGTTTCAACGGTTTCGCCGGCGTGAATTGTGACTTCGGGGATGTTGTCGAAGTAGTCGGCGCTGGGCGAAAGCGGTTTGGCGTCACGTGGGCTGAGTGACAAGAGAATCTTCGGTGCGCCCTCCAACTTGACCTGACCGAGGTTGCCGATGTGCTTCGTTACGTCTTGTTCATTGATCTTCGCCTTGGTGGTAATCTTCACATTGTTCCAGGCGTCCGACGGCGGTTGCTCGGCATCGGGCAATGCGTAGAGGGCTCCGAATGCTTTGTAGTGATTCGCCTCGATCGTCAGCGGCGACGTGACCAAGAAGCCTTCGGGCACGCCGGAGATTTCGATTTCAATCGGGCCAGTGAAATTGTCGACCCGGCTGGCGGTGAGCGTGAACATCTTGCCACTGCCGGCGTTGACCGCCATTCCGCCGCCATCGACGCGAACGGAGAAGTCAGGCTTCGGCGGGCGGATGGTTAGTTCGTATTTGTAACTTTCGCCTTGAAACCCGCGAGTATCCCGAACACGAACCAGGTACTCCCCGTCGCGCGGGGCGGTGAACGTCAAGCGCGAATCCGTTCCCAGTTGCCGCATGCCATCGTCGTCGTTCTCGAAATAGACCGGAAACACCGGCAAGCCGTTGGGAATGATCTTCGCCCCGGGCGGGTACGGCTGCACGATGTAACAAGGCTCGCCGAGCGCGTGGCTCACGGCGGTCGTATCGAACCAGGTGTGCCGGCTGCCGAACTTCGGGTAGACGTCGTAACCAGAATCTGGCCCGCGCGGGTAGTGGAACAGCTTCACCACTTCACCCTGCGCGTATAGCAACTGGTTAAGCTGCATCTCGTCCCAGTTGTGTACGCGGAAGTCGTTCGTCTGCGTTGAATTTTTGCCGCGGAACGTGAAGTAAGAATCACGCACCGCCTGCAGCAGCACCCGCGGGATGCGATTGCCATCGGCGTCGAGGACTTCGATCTTGGTATCCAGCGGCGACTTCATCCGCG
>CALBTA010000369.1 GCA_937967755.1 uncultured Planctomycetaceae bacterium
GGCGGCGGCGCTGGCGGAAGCGGCAACAGCTACGGCAGCGGCGGGCTGGCGATCAACAACGGCGGCGTGAAAATCGTCAACGGCGGTTTGACGGTGGTGAACCCCGGCACAACGATCGTCGGCAACCCACCCCTTTCGGTTTACCACGAGGAAGTTGTCCAAGGCCAAACCGTGACGCTGGTCGCCAACCCGGCCGAACTTTCCAAAGCAATGCCGGTGCAGCTTGGCCCCAACGGCAAGCCGATCCGCCGCAAGGGAGCCTACGGCGAAGTACCGCGTGAGCCGGTTTACGCGGTTGATTTTTATCGCGACGTCGACGGCGACGGGCTGTTGAATGCCGACGCTGATGAATATCTGGCCACTGACAACAATGGCAAAGATGGCTTCACGGCCGAAGTTTCGACCGCCGCCTTCCCGCCCGGCAACCAGGCTTATTTCGCGATGGGCCGCGGCCAACAGCCCGAAGGCGTTCCTTCGACCTACGGCCAGGCTGCCGAAGCGGTGAAGAACGCGATCACCACCGAACGCGACGTCGCCAAAGCTTCTGAAGCCGCCGCGGCCGGGTCGGGTTACAGCGTGGAACAAGCCCAAGAATTGCGGGCCGATCAGAAGCGAATCGCCGAAAGCACCGCCAAGATGGCCCAGGCCTTCGGCCAAACCGCACCCGAAGCCGCCCAAGCGTTGGCCGGTGCTTCAAAGGCAATGCAGGCCGTTGATACCCGCCTGGACGCCGCGGAAAAACGCCCCGGCACCCCCAGCATCGCCGAAGGCGCGGCGAAGAAAGCGACCGAAGCGGCTGACCTGTTGGACCAGGCCTACGCCCAACTGGCCGAACGGGCACAGGGCGAAGACGAAGGCAAAGGTTCTCCGTCACCGGCCGCACCCGCCGGTGCAGCCGCCGTGGCATCGGGCAAAGTTACGCCCGCCAAGCCAGGCCCCGGAGCGGTCGCGTCGAACCCCGGCTCTGGCAATTCCGGCCGTGGCGGCGACAACGATGGCGGCGGCAACTACGGCAGTGATGGCGACGATCAACTGGCCCGCGTCGATGATGATGACGACATTAACATCAACATCGATCGCGACCGCGACGACGACCGGGACATCAACATTCGCATCGACGACCGCGAAGATGCGGACATCCACATTCGCGACACGATCGACAAGGCGCTCGGCTACATCCATGACGAAGACGACTACGATCGGGCGGTTGTCGAGTACGACCGTTACCTTGACGAGTACCCTGACACCGACGACGTGCTGCTGCACCGTGCCGAAGCGAACGTGCTGCGAGGCAGTTACGACTACGCCGTGCGGGATTACAACGATCTGGTCCGCCTGAACGTGAAGTCGGCTGATCTTTACTACAACCGCGGTTGTGCGTATTTGGCCGCGGGCGAAATTGATCTTGCGATTGCCGACTTCGAAGAGTCGATCCGCTTGGACGAAACGCGCAATCTGGCCTACACGAACCTGGGCAGCGCTTTGGCGCGGAAGGGCAAGTTCGCCGAGGCGATCGTTCATTTCGACACAGCGATCAAAATGAATTCCGGCGACACGCTCGCCCTTCGCAACCGCGCATTGGCGTACAAGAAGCTCGGCGAGTTGGAAAAGTACAACCGAGACATCTTGCTCATCCGCGAGTTGGATCGTCAAACTACCGGCGAGTAACAAAAGTAGCGGGGGCTTCTAGCCACCGACAGTGATGGTAGGACGCAGTTCCACTGCGTCCAGGACGGAGTACAACTCCGTCCTACGTACTCATCACCGAAGATTTGGCGAGGCACTAGCCGCCGGGAAGTTGTGAACGGTTGATTTACACGGTGGCTGGAAGCCCCCACTACCACTCACCCACCCAAATAAATCGCCAACAGCAGCACCGCGCCAAAGAAGAAAACGACGAGCGCCATGGCGATGCCGACCAACATGTAGGCCGATTGGTTTTGTTGCTGTCGGCGAAGCTGTCGGCCTCGCCGGGTTCGTGAAGTATTGACCTGTTCCGGCGAAGCGCCCGCCGGTGCACCTTGCCCCGCGATCACCGTTTGCACTTCGCCCGTTCGCTGCCCGCCCGCCCAAGCCGGCGGCTGGGGAGCAGACGACGGGACCTGCGCGGTTGGTTGCTGTGCCAGGTTAATATCGGGCGGAGCGCCCGTTGGCGTTTGAGGTACCGCAGCCGGCGCAGGCATCACCGAAGAAGGCAGCGGCTGTTCACCCCCGGCCGTCGGCAGCGGCGCAGGGCTGGTGGGTGTTGGATTTGGAAGGGTCGGGCTAACCGATGTTGGAACGCTGGAGCCCCCAGGCGACGGCAAGTTGTGGGAAGGGACCGCTGGTGACTGAGCAATCTGACGTTCGCCGCCGGTCGCACCTGGCACTTGCGGTGTTTCACTTATCTGGCGCTCTTGCGCTGGCCCGGATTGTGAATCCCCGCCAGGAATCGGCGCTGGTCGAGGCAGCGGGCGTTCCACCGGAGCCGTCGACGCAGCCGCGCCACCTGTCGCAAACCCGCTGTCGTACGCCTGCTTCCGCCCAGGATCGAGCAAACATGTTCGGGCGACGTTCAATTCAGCCAACAACTGCGAACAGGCGGCCGCGTGTTCGGTTTGCTGAAAGCGTGAGACGTGTGCGATTACCCGATCTGCCGCCGCGGAAATTACCTGCGGATCGTTCTCCAGCGGACGCAGGCCAAGCAAACGATAATAGGTCGCCGGCCGCTCATGAGGCGGGATGTCCAGCCAAATTAAATACGGGTCGAAACCTGTCACGCGAACCCTTCAAAATACCCGCGAGAAGTGAGGGGAAATCAGTTCGGCTTCAATCCCCTCTCCCGCTGGGAGAGGGTAGGGTGAGGGCAACAACATTGCCGAACTGGTTTTCCCTCACTAGCCAAAATCGTCCATCGCTGCTGCGAAACGTTTGCCCACACATTATCATGAACAACAGAAAGTGCCGCAACTGTGTAGGCCGCGTCTCTCCGAGACCGGCCACATTCGGCAGCAAATTCTAAATCGCATGACTGCACTCAACCATCAAGAATCATATTCGACCTGGCTCGGCATCGCGCCGGACGAACTCCCTGCGCACCACTATCGCTTGCTGGGCGTGGCGATGTTTCAATCGGATCCGCAAGCAATCCTCGCGGCGTACGCGCAGCGAACCGCGCAAGTCTCGGCCCACTTAAACGGCCCGCAGGCGGAAACCGCTCGGGCGCTGCTGGGCGAGTTGGCCGCGGCGCAGGCCTGCTTACTCGACCCGCAATCCAAGGCGGCATATGACCAGCAGTTGCAAGGTTCGCAGCAACAGGGTGGCGGCTCCGCTTCGGCAGCTTTGAAGCGGCCCGCCCCGCGCACTTCCGGGCA
>CALBTA010000370.1 GCA_937967755.1 uncultured Planctomycetaceae bacterium
AGCATGGCGACAGCATGGTTCCGATCTGGAGCGGCGCGGCGGTCGGCGGCTTGCCGCTGGAAAATTATCCCGGCTGGAACGCCAACGACGCCAATCAACTTTTTACCCGCACGAAGGGCAGCGGGGCCGAAGTGATTAAGAACAAGGGCGGTGCCGGCTTTGCTGTCGGCGTCGCCATCGCCGACGTGATTCACGCCATCGCCCTGGACCAGCGCCGCGTGCTGCCGATCAGCAGCGTGCAGAACGGGTGTTACGGAGTGCGCGATGTGGCCCTCAGCGTCCCCACGGTGGTCGGCCGCTGCGGCGTCGCCGACCGGCATGAGATTCCGCTCTGGCCCAAGGAAATGCAAGGCCTCCGCAACAGCGGCAACGTGCTGCGAAAAACAGTCGACGACGTGATGCGCCGCGTTAGTTAGCTACGGCGCCTGCGACGGGTAGACCGGGTTGAGGCCGACCTTCCAGTCTTGGGCGGTCAGGTCGTGGCCGAGGGATTTGAAGTGGTCGAACAGTTGGCGCTGCAACCGGTCGGCCCGTTGTGGTTGCTCGGTGGCAAGATTTTCTTGCTCATCAGGATCATCCCGCAGATTGTAAAGCTCGCGGCTTTTGTCTTCCAACGTGTAAATCAGCTTCCAGCCTTCGGGCGTGGTGATGCTGCGTTTGAAGGTGTAGTCGCGGTAGTTGGTCTCGGAAAAAACCGGCCCCTCAATGCGCTGGCCTTGCATCGCCGGGATCAGGCTTTGGCCCCGCAATTGGCCGGCGGCCTCCTCGGGCAGTTCGATATCCAACAAGTCGAGCAACGTTGGCATGATGTCGATACTGCTGATGCGGTCGTCGATTGTGTAGCCATGGCTTTGCCCCGGCACTTGGATGATTAACGGTACATGAACAAGCTCTTGGTACAGCGTGAAACCATGATCGAAGCGGCGGTGCTCGTACAATTCCGTTCCGTGGTCGGAAGTCAGCACGAAGATCGTCCGGTCGCTAACGCCCAACTTCTCGAAGTCTTCCAGGAAATACTTAAACCGCTGGTCCGCGCGCTGAATTTTTTCGTCGTAGATGGCCCGCCAGAATGCCACGTCTTCGTCCCGCAAGGTCAGCGCACCCTTTTCGAGCCCTTCTTCGCGCAGCAGTTCCTGCTCTAATTCGCTGCCGGTGTAGCGGTTGTCGTAATCGCCATCAACAAAGCGATAGTCGAAGCCACCCTGCGGTGTGCTTTGCCCGTGGATGTCGTACCCGTGCAGAAACAGAAAGAACTTTTTCCCCCAGTTGGCCCGCAGCCAGTGGAGCGCTCGCGGAATACTCTGGGCGAAGCTGCCGAACTTGCCCTTTTCGTAGTAGTACTGGTCGAAGCCCTGTTCGTACCCGAATCCCCCGCTGACGCCAGCGTTGCCGGTGAACCCGCCCGTTGCGTAACCGTTCTGATTCAAGATGTCGGCGAGCGTGACCAGATCGGGCGAAAGCTCTCGCAGATCGGCGATGGTCGTGACGGGTGGTTGGAACACCGCATACTTGTTGGTCATCCGGTGTTGCGATGGGTAAACGCCGGTGAACCAGGTCATTGAAGAGGGCACGGTCCACGACGCGACCGAAGTATTGTTGCGGAAGTTGAAACCGGTCTCCGCCATCGCGTCGATCGTCGGCGTCACGTCCCGGTGATGTCCCAGACAGCCGACGTGGCGGGCCTGCAGCGCATCGAAGCTGACGAAGACGACGTTGTAATCCTTCAATTCCAACGGAACATCGGGAACCTGCTGCCGGGATTCAGCCGGCGCGGCATTCTCAGGTTGGACTTCAACCGACCTGGGGCGGCCAGCCGGTTCGCGGCAACCTATCGCAACAACCCAAACGGTTAGCAGCGCCAGAACTATCCGCCGCGGCGGGCGCGCCGACGATCGATTAATTCGCTTTGTCATCGGGCGCTGGCTGGCCGGGAGTGAGATATTCGGAAGCATCGCGGGCAACGCGGAAGCCGACGTAGTACTTTCCTTCCGACGGGACTTGCCAGAAACGGGTCGCACAGCGGCAACTCGATTGCTTCACTAACCAAGAGCCGCCGCGCACCACCCGGTGGTTGCCCGTCTGCGGTCCGCGGGGATCGACTTCCGGCGAATCCGAGTAATAGTCTTTGCCGTACCAATCCCAACACCATTCGGCAACGTTGCCGTGGGTGTCGTGCAGGCCTGACAAATTGGGGGCATAGCTGCCGACTTCGACTGTCCGCCCCAGGCCACCGATCTTGGTGCTCGCTCCGTACAACACCGCCCGGCGGTACTGAAAGTTGCCTCGCATGGTCGCCTTGCCTTCCACGGCATGGTAAGGCCCGCCGCTTCCCGCCCGAGAGGCAAATTCCCATTCAGCCTCAGTGGGCAAACGGTAACCCGTTCCGCCGAGCACCTTCACGTCAGCGCCAGTGATCTTGCCTTCGTGCCGCTCAATTGCTTCCAAGCGGTAGTACGGGGCCAACCCGTCGAGCTTGCTCAGGCGGTTACAAAACTCCAGCGCGTCGAACCATGTTACCGACTCAACCGGAAACCGTCCCGTCGGTTTGTCCCCGATCTTATCCTTCCCTTCGCCGTGGTGGCTGAACCAACTTGGGTTGCGGCCGATCACTTGCTGGTATTGGGCCTGCGTCACTTCGCGGGTTCCGATTAGAAAAGTTTTCTTGATGCGTACGGTGTGCTGCCGCTCATCGTCGCGGCGGTCCGCTTCCGCTTTGGGCGAACCCATGGTGAATTCGCCCGCTTCGATGATCACCAGCCGTAAGCCGGTTGATTTGCTTTGACAGGCGTTGCTTGTGATCAAATCCACCAGGCGCTGCGCGCGGTAACGGATTTCCGCATCGTCGTTGTTTTTTGCCGCGGCGCGGAGCGCCGGCAAAGCCGGTTCGCCCACTTCGGCAATTTTCTGCCCAGCCGCCTCGCGCTGTTGATAGGAGTCGGCACCCAGTGCATCGATAAGGCCAGCGACCACATCGGGCGGGTCAGCGTCTGCCGTCGACGCCGAAACCGGTCCAGCAAGCAGGCACGCAATGACCAGTAGGGCACGGAAAAGCATTGGCAAACAACGACGAATTGCGGTCGGAAGGGCGAAGGTTGCTATGGTAGCCGATCGCCCAAGCCGGTTCAAACGCGATATCGGCAATCGAAAGTTTGCCCCTTGAGCACTTGCCGTTTACATTGAGCCGGCACCTTCATTTCAACCGGAGATCACGATGCCGAACGCCCTACGCGATTGCCTCTTCACGATGAACGCTTTGGTTGTTGCACTTGGCTTGTGCATTGCAGGACGGGCGGAAGCGAATGAAGAGTTGCCGCCGAATATCGTGCTCATATTCGTGGATGATCTGGGTTACGGAGACCTTGGCTGCTATGGCAACGAGGTGCACAAGACGCCGAACCTGGATCGGCTGGCGGAACAGGGGCAGCGCTGGACGAGTTTCTATTCCTCCGGCGCGACTTGTGTGCCGAGCCGAAGGGGCTTGATGACCGGGCGTCATCCTGCCGTGATGGGGCGGGC
>CALBTA010000371.1 GCA_937967755.1 uncultured Planctomycetaceae bacterium
CTTGCCGTCGCCCGTGACCATCTCGGCGATGTTACCGCCGTGCAGCACAATGCCGCCCATCATCTGCACATCGTAATGCCGCATGCCGAGGAACCGCTTGCCCCCTTCGCGACAAACGGCGAAAGCCTCCGGCAGAATGTCGTCCAGAGTTTCGCCGTCGGCCAGTCGCTTACGGAAGATGTCGCTCTGCTCGCGCAGTTGCCCGTCAGACATCTCTTCGTAGCGAGATTCCAATTCGTTGATCTGCCCGACGATCGGTTCCAGCTTTTTTGTGTACCGGGTGTTCGACGAGCCGAAGATCGACGTGATCCCCTTTTCGAACCCCCGCATCACCCCGCCGACCGCCGCGGTGGTGTTGTCCCAAATTGTTTCTAAAACGTTGTTGTCCATTTGACCGACTGTGCCGCCGTTGTATGAATTGATTTAGCAGCGATCTGACGAGATTGCCGGCAGTACGTACTTTTGACGCACTGTGCGGGCCGTTAGCCGCGCGGCTTGAATGTGACTTGGCAGGTATATTGACGTAACATCTTGCGCCAACGAAGTTTATAGCTGCTGATTCAAGGGGTCAAGTTCGCTTGCCGCCACTCCCTCTCCCTCTGGGAGAGGGCATTCCTTGCTCTCCCTCTCCCTGTGGGAGAGGGCTGGGGTGAGGGCACTAGGTTATTCGCGATTTCGCCTGTGATCTTTCCTGTAGCGGGGGCTTCCAGCCACCGTATCTCGCAGCAGAAGTCGCGTAACTTCTGGCGTCTGACTGTCGCGAGTTCGGCCACAAGAGAGTGCTCGCCCTTCACGGTGGCTGGAAGCCCCCGCTACGATGAACCCATGCCGCGTTCTCCCGCCACCACCGATATCTCCGGCCAGATGATTCTGCTGGGGACCGGTACGTCGGTCGGCGTGCCGGTGTTGGGGTGCGATTGCCCGGTTTGCACCAGCGACAACCCGAAGAACAGCCGCACGCGCTGCAGCGCGATTCTGGGAACGCCCGGCGGCAACCTGTTAATCGACACGCCGCCCGACTTGCGAATGCAACTATTGCGCGAAGGGATCGGACTGGTGCACGCGGTGCTTTACACGCACGAACATGCCGATCACATTTTCGGGCTGGACGATTTGCGGCTGATGCAGTTCTACCTGGAAGGACCGGTGCCGCTGTACTGCGAACCGAAGGTCGCCCGGCGGATTGAAAAATCGTATGACTATGCCTTTTCAAACGATGCGCAAACGCACACTGGCTCGCGGCCGAAATTGGAGATCGTTGAAATCGACGCATCACCGTTCAGCGCGCTTGGCCAACAGGTGATCCCCATCCCGCTAGAGCATGGCCCAAAGTTCAACGTCCTCGGCTTCCGCGTGGGCAACATTGCCTACTGCACCGACGTCAGCGGAATACCTGATGAAAGCTGGCCGCTGCTGGAAGGTCTCGACACCCTGATCCTCAGCGCTCTGCGCCACGAGCCGCACGTCACACATTTCTCGCTCGATCAAGCCGTCGCAGCCGCCGAAAAAATCGGCGCGCAGCGAACCTACTTCACCCACATGTCGCACGAGTTGGAATACGAAGCGACAAATGCGAAGCTACCTACCGGGATGGAATTGGCGTTTGACGGGCTGCGAATTCCGATGGCTTAATTGGTGGGGCATGTCTCCAGACTTGCACTGAGTACTCAGTACGCAGTCCGCTCGGTTGCGAAGCCCAAGTTGCCCCCTGCGCGGCCAACGGGCATAATATCGCCTGGGCGGGATTCTTGTCGCCGCTGCCTTTTCTCATCGGCTGGGGAGCGTCATGTCGAAAAGCTTCGATCCGTATTATCAATGGCTCGGTATCCCTCCGCACGAGCAACCGCCGGACTACTATCGCCTGCTGGGCCTGGCGCCGTTTGAAGGAAATCCCGACGTGATCGAGAGTGCGGCGGACCGGCAGATGGCCCACGTGCGCACGCATCAGTCGGGCAAGTACGGCGAGCAATCACAGAAGCTGCTCAACGAAATCGCCGCGGCGAAGCTGTGCTTACTTTCGCCCGAAAAGAAGGCCGCGTACAACGCACATCTGAAAGCCGGAGACAATTCTGCGAGTCAGGAAAAGCCGATCAAACGTGCCGACCCGATTCCGGGCACCCCGGCAACGAATAGAAGAGATGCCGCGCCCGCTCCCAAGCAAGCGCCGCAAGCCAGCGACCGGGGCGGAACCCTCGCTCCGTTGGTTGTTGTGCTGGCCGGTGGTGCGGCGATGTTGGTGCTGTTGCTGGGCATCGCCGGCGCGGCAATGTGGTTCATGATCGACAACAGCCCTGCGCCGCCGGCCGTCGCGGCCAACACGGGCCCGACAGCGCCGCCGGTTGTGGAAGAGGAGTTCGACCCGCCCATCAGCCCGCCGCCAGTGAAGGGCGAGACCGACAGCCCGCTGGCAGAAACAGACGACGGGGTGAAGCCCTCGCCGCCGCGCTTCCCAGGTCCCAGCGGGCCTGCGCCTGTAGTCCTCAATCCCAACGGTACGCCTGATGATTCTACGACCGAACCGGTCGCCGTCGTCAATGATACGAGTGAACCACGGGAAGCGGCCGACGAACAAAAGCAGGACGAAGACGAACCGGCCCTCGCCAGTTTCTTTCCGCCTGAGAATGAAGATACGCGGCAGCCAATTCCTGACGAAGCAGAGCGCAACCAGCGACGCCAACAAATCGAAGAGTTGTTCGAAGTGAGTAAGGCCGTGCGGCTGGAGGAGAAAGTCGCTATTGCCACCGAACTTGCAAAGACCGGCCGCGAAACGAAGAGCGACCTCGCCGCGCGCTATGCCCTCTTCAGCATGGCTCAGGAAGTTGCCAGCGAGGCAGGCGACATTCGTCAGGCATTGGCCGCCGCGAAGGAATTGGACTCCCAGTTCCAAGTCGATGGCGTCTCGTTGCGATTGGACAGCCACATTGCGGCGGCTGACGCGGCCGTTCCCGCGGCCCAGCGCAAAGTGATCGTCACAGAAGGCATCAAGTTCGTGGACCAGTTGTTCGAGCATGACCGTTACATCGACGCGGCGAAGCTGATCAAGCAACTGCAAACCGTTGCCCGCAAGAACCGAGATGCCGATCAATTGGCGAGGTTGTCCGCACAGCAGCAGACCGGATCGGCGTTGTACCGCGCGTTCAAAGATGCCAGCGATGCGATCGAGCGATTGAAAACCGACCCCGCCGATGCGGAATCGGCAGCGGCGGCCGGAAAGTACGTCGCCCTCGCCAAAGGCGATTGGCAACTTGGCCTGCCGATGTTGGCAGCCGGCGATGATGAAGCGCTGAAGCAACTAGCGGAGCGCGAAATCGCTGGCCCCAAAACAACCGACGAGCGCAGGCAACTGGCGAAAGACTGGCAAGAATCAGCGAAGGGTAGCAAGGAGGCCCAGCCGAACACCAACCGGGCCGGGCCGCCATGTGGTATGGCCCCGGCGTCGGCAGCCTGAACGGACCTGTGAAAGTCCAAGG
>CALBTA010000372.1 GCA_937967755.1 uncultured Planctomycetaceae bacterium
GCCCTTCTGTTCAATTCAACTCCCCCTCAACGCGCCAAGCAGCGGCGCGCGAAGCGTCGCCAGGACGGCGATTAGCCCTGAGAAAATTCCAACGACTAGAACGATGCCCAGGTAAAGGGCCAGTTCGCCCCAGGGGATCGATGCGCCGCCGGCCAGCCAGTGCGGCAATACGGTGACGATGGCCGCGTCGATGCCGGCGCCCAGCCCGCCGATGAGCAAGACGATATTCTCGAGCATCACCATCTGCGCCAGGCGGCCGCGCCGGAAGCCGGTGCTGCGCATCAATGCCAACTCACCCCGGCGTTCCAGCACGCTGCGAAGTTGCACAGTTGCCAGCCCGAATGTGCCCAGGAGCAGCCCGAGTGCGCCGAGTGATTGGAATGTTGACAGATATGTGTTTTGCACCGCGAGAAGATCGCGAAGCCGCAGGCGGGAATCGACGGCGTCCATGCCTTGTTCGGAAAGTGAACTTTCGAGTGCGTTGATCAGCGTTGACGTTGCCGCGCCTGACGGCTCAGAACCTGTCCGAGAACCCTCAGGCGCATTGGCAATACGCTCTACTTTCGGGTTCTCGGCCAGGTTCTTCGCCAGAAACATTCGGTAGCCGCTGATCGCCGGGTAAAGTTGTTTGAAATGCTCGTCGCTGATCAGCAGGCTTCCCTGCAAGATGCTGTTGGCGAGCAGGCCGACGATGCGCAGTTCGATCTGGCGGCCATCGTCGTCGGTGATTTCAAAGGTCGAACCCATGCCGCCGTACAGGTGCAGGCTGTACATCGCCGTGTTCTTGTCGATCACAACGGGAATGGCGTCGGGCGTATCTTCGTAGGTCTTGCTCAACAGCGTCCACGGGTTGGCTTCTTCATCGGGCGTTTCGGCGGCGGTACCGGCCCAGGCGAAGCCGGCTTCGCTTTCGTCGTCGAAGTAATCGACCATGCTCTGGCTAACGCCGAGAATTCGCGGCTGCTGCGATTGGTAAAGGTTCAGGCAACTGGCATCGTCGCCCCCTTTCACCCGTAGCGCGACTAGTTGCGCCTGCGACAACGCCGCTTCGGCATCCCCGCCGATGCGGTATTTGTCGCGCCGCGCATCGGGATCGTTCAGGTCATACAGAATGGGCTGCGTCGATTCGGCCAGCACGTCGAACCCGCCTGTTCCCTGCTGGTTGGGGTCGAGGCGGAACGCGCTGATGGCGACGATCAAAAACGTTGCCGACGCGACCAGCCCGATTGTCAACGTGCTGCGGCCGGGGTTCCGCCCGGCGTTGCGCAGCGCCAACCGCAATAGCGGCCACCCGCCGGTGGCGATGGCTGCGGACGACCCGCCCCGGCGAAGCAGTGCCCAGAGGAACAACAAGATCGCCGTCAAGATCGCCGCCCCTCCGCCGAAGAACGCCCCGGCTTGGGCTTCGCCGGAAAGCGATTGGGCGTAGAACAAAAGCCCAACGGCCGTGGCCAGCAGGACGACGGCAACCGTTTCGGCAAGCGGGAACCGCCGGCGGCTGGCCGCGCCGATTGATTCTCCCTCAACCGTTTTGCCCGCCATCAGAGAGCGAATTGGCAGCCGCCGCATTTGGCTGACGCAAAACAAAATCGTCAGCCAGGCGATAACCACACCCGACAGCAGCCCGACGATGTAAGTCACTGGGTTGTCCAGGTGCAACGACAGAAACGGCGTCGCAATCGCTTGCCCCCACCACGAAGGTGAATTCAACCCGGCGATCATCAAGCGGGCATAGGCAATTCCCAGCCCCACGCCCAGCATCCCGCCAATCAGCGCGACGGTCAAGCCTTCGCGGGAAAGCAAACGCCCTGTCAGTTTCCGCTGTAAGCCAACCGCCAGCATCACGCCGACCTGGCTGCTGCGCTGCTGGATGCCCAGTTGAAACAGCAGCGCCACCAACATCACCGCCGCGGCGATGATGAAAAAGCTAAAGCCGATGAACAAGCCCGCGAACGGCGTCGTGCCGCTGGATGCTTCCAGGGCTTGCCGTTTGACGGGGCGGAAGGTGAAGCCGAGTTGTTCTGGCTCGATTCTCTCGCGCAGCCGGCCAGCGGCCAGCGCAGCTTCGTTTTCGTCGCTTTGTTTTAGCGGAACGCGAATGGTGGTGATCGCGCCGAAGCGGCTGTCCCACAGTTCCTTCCCTTTTTCGTAAGAGATGAACGCTTTCGGAGTCGCTTTGTAAGCCTTCCAATAAGCATCGTCCTGATTGTTGGGCGGGACGCTGCGAACCCGCTCGGCATAATACGGAAAGGGCGGGTCCCAATCGTCGATCGATTCCTGATCTGTCAGCCCAGGAACCTCTGGCGTGAAGTGCGAATCGGTGGCGGGAGTTGGCTTCGCATCGGGCGCAGCAGTCGGGGCGATGCTGCCGAATAAGAACGTTGCCGATTGTTCGCGGGCTTCGCCGTGTGTGCTTTCGGGTTCGAAAAAGACCAACTCGATACGGTCGCCGACGACCACTTCGCGGCCTTGGGCGGCCATGTCATCGGCGGTCCAACCGCTCAAGACGATCTGATCGCCGGCCAGCGACATGGCGCGGCCATCTTTGTGCAGCAGCGGGCCGAGCGCCTTGGTTGAATCGATTGCCGTAATGGTCGAGTAGGGAACCTTCGCCGCGTCGTCAGGCGTACGAATCCAATTCGCCAGGTAAGTGATCGCCGGCTGTGCGCCTTCGGCTTGGAATTCTTCCATCACCAAATCCGCAACGTACGGAGGCAACACCATTTGGTCGCTGGCGATGTTGACGTAACCGGGGGCCGTTCCGCCGGTCTCTTCGAACATCACTGGTTCCACTGAGATGCCGTAGTCTTCCAACTTCGGCCGCAGCGAATCGGCGAGCGCCGCAGTCGCTTCGCCGCTCGCAGCTTCGCCCCGCGACTTGCCCGCGAGAATGATCGCGTTCACCTTTCCCTTTTGATCCAGCACACTGCGGCCCTGCAACGCCCGGCGGTTGACGTAAGCGACCAGCGGGGTTTGCTGGCTGCTTTGCATGCTGAACCGCCCGAGGCCTTCGTTGGGAAGGATGTGGCTGACGGTCAAGCGGCGGGGCGGCGTATCGTCGACCTTGCGGCCCAGCGGGCTATCGGCCGGAATTTGGCTGGCCCTTGCCACACGCAACAAAACTTCCTCGCCGACTGCTTCGACGCCCAACTCATCCGCCAGCTTTTGATTCAGCACGACATCGTCGTAGCCAGGCGTTCCGTAAACCCGCTCGGGATCAAGTTGCCAGAATTGATCATCGATTCCCAGCGTGGTGACTTGCGATGCGCGGCGTTTCGATTCGGTATGCTCGAGCGTCGTGTGTAACAGAATGACCGGCAGTGCCGCGGTGAACTCATCATCGAACCGGTCCATCGCGGCAACTTCTTCGGCAAGTTCCGCGCGAAAGAAGCGTTCGGTCAGCAAGACGTGATCGATATGCCCCAACCGGTCCAGCGTCAACTGGCGCAGGCTGCCGCGCATCGAATCGCCGACCAACAACGCCCCCGTCAACACCGCTGTCGCCGCCGCCACACCCATCGCCACCGACGCATTGATGCGCCAATGGTGAAACAAGCTGCGAAGGATAAGGGTTAGTCGGGACATTGGTTCATCGTAGGACGGAGTTCCACTCCGTCCAGAACGCAGTGGAACTGCGACCTACGGAAATGGGATCATTTCAAACGAGCGAACCATTCTCTAAATGCATTCGCCGGTCAAACAATTCCGCCAACTCCAAACTATGCGTGACGATGATCAGCATCGCTTCGGATTGGGCGGGTAGGTCGAGCAGCAGCTTGCCGATGGCTATGGCGTTCTCGCGGTCGAGGTTGCCGGTTGGCTCGTCGGCGAGCAGGAGGATCGGCTCGTTGATCATCGCCCGCGCGACCGAAGCCCGTTGTTTTTCGCCGCCGGAAAGTTCCGCCGGGCGGTGGTCGATCCGCTCGGTCAAACCGACCTGTTCAATCAACTGCTTTGCTCGCTCCACGGCGTCTTTTCCCGCAGAGCCGTGGGCAACCGTTGGCAGCAAGACGTTTTCCAAAACTGAAAGCTGCGGCAGCAAGTGGTGATCTTGAAAAACGAAACCGATTTGTTCGTTGCGAAAATCAGCCAGCCCTTTTTCGGTGAGCGAAAACGGTCCCTGGCCTGCCAACTCCACGCTCCCAGACGTGGGGTGATCGAGCGTGCCGATGATATGCAGCAGCGTACTCTTGCCCGAGCCGCTAGGACCAAGGATCGCCGCGTTCTCACCCGCCGAAATTTCCAGCGAAGCATCGCGCAGCACGACTAGCGGGTCGCCCCGGGTGGGAAATTCTTTGCGGATGTGGCTGACGGAAAGTTTGGTCATTTGTCATTTGTCATTTGTCATTGGTCCTTCAACTTGCAGCAACCCTAGCAAACCCAGCCCGTAAAAGGTGTACTCCACATCGGTCGCTTCATCGAGCGCCGCGCCGTGGAAACCGCCGGCGGGTTGCTCCATGTCGTGGGCGTAGCGTTGTAGCGCCGCGGTGCTGATTTCATCGTCGCCGCCGAGGTCTTGCAGCGTCAATAGCCCGGTGAAGCTGCTGAGCAGATCGGCAAACGGAATCCGCGTGTTCGCCCGCAAGCCCCCTTCGTCGGTCTGCATCTCGACGAGGAAATCGAGCGTGTTTTCGCGAATTTCGTCGGTCAGTGAATTTGTGATTCGCAGCACGCCAATTGCCGCCGCGGTTGGGTTGGTGCCGGCCCGTTTGCTGGCTCGAATTTCATGAAACCCGCCCTCTTCCGTCTGCTGGGAAAGAACGAACGCGACCGCCCGGTCGGGCTGCGGCAGCGGTTGCTCGATCAGCTCCAGGCAAAGGGTGACTAAGAAGGTGTGGTACGTGCTGCTGGCGATGCCCTCTGGCCCTTTCGCGTAGCCGCCATCTTCGCGGCGGAGCGTTTCCAAATGCGCGGCCACGTTGGCCGACCAGCCGGGCGGAGAATCGGCGAAGATGTGGATTCCCGAGGCCGATTCGATCAAGGCCGCTCCGTAAACCAGCGACAGAAAATCAATGATCGTTTCTTGCCCGGTCAGTTTCGCTTTCAGAAATTCCGCGCTGCGGCGCGCGACATCGCCGTCCAGCAAGCCGAGAATCGCCAGGCTTCGCAGGGCGAAACTGGTGTAGTACAAATCGCTGCCCCCTTCACGCCCGCCGAACCCGCCATCGGGCTTCTGCTGGTCGAGCAGGTATCGCCCGTGCCGCCCGCGCAACTGCTCCGGCAAACTGGCAACGCCCGTCGCCAGGCGAATGGTGAGTTGTTCTAAGTAGGTGAGCATTGGGAGTCACTTAAGAAGCAACGGCCACCGATTCCAACTTCGCGCGGATGTCTTCAGGGATGGCGATCGATTCTGGCGGGCCATCTTTCGGGATGCGGCAGCAGACGGCCGTTAAACTTCCAGCGGCAACTTCGCGGCCGTCGCGTGATATCGCGAAGGCGAACGTCACGCTCTTTCCGCCAATGCGATTGACGGTCACCGCGATCGACAACTCATCTTCAAAGCGGGCGGGGGACTTGTAATCGCACGAAGCGGCAACGCGCGGCCAACTAAGGACTTCGTCCCCATTGATCTGCTTCACGCTCAGACCCAGATGCCGCCAAAGCTCATGCTCGGCCGCTTCCATGTAAGTGAAGAAGACCGAGAAGTGGACAATGCCGGCGGCGTCGGTATCACGGAATTCGACGCGGCGGGTGGTTTGAAAGGGGGATGCCATGCACCCATTGTCGCGGGCAGAGTGAACAGCGGCAACACGCCCCGCTTAATTGAATTTGCGGTGGCTAGAAGTCCCCGCTACGACTACTCACCAACATAGGGCAGCAGGGCCATGAAGCGGGCCCGCTTGATGGCGCGGACGACGGCGGCCTGGCTGGCGGCGGTGCAACCGTTCTTGCGGCGGCTGACGATGCGGCCCTGGCGGTTGGTCAGCTTCTTCAGCAATTCCACATCCTTGTAATCGACATACAACGGGCGCGGCCGCTGGCCATCGACGAAAATCGGATCCTTCTTCTTCGTGCGGACCTTATTCTTCTTCGGCCGCCGAGGACGCTGAAACTTCTTACGCGGGAATGCCATAGCTACTGAACCAACACGGCTGCGAGGGGGAAATGTGGTGATTTTTGTGGTGAAAGTAATCCACCAGTTTACCGAATCCCGGCGGATCGGCAAGCCGGGGTCACTTCGGTGGGAAAAACCGTGCCAGCCGTTTCTCGTCCGGGGGCGGGGTTATCAGGGAAACCAGCACGGTCGCCGCGGCTGAGCAGACGAACATCGTCAGCACGGGCATCGTTTCAATGTTCATTCCGCCGATGTGGAAATCAACGCTGTAACCCGCGTTCTTGGCGAAGTTGCTGGACCAGAACAGGTAAATCCATGAGACAATTGCCGCCAGCACGCCGGCGTACGCGCCGAATTTCGTCAGCCGCCGCCAATAGACGGCCGCGAAGATGATCGGGAACAGCGAAGAAAACCCGCTGAAACACCAGACCCCCAACGTGAAGACCCGGCGCGGTTCCATCAGGCTCAGGCCGTACGTGACAAGCACAATGGCGATGATGAACCCGCGGGCCATCATCACGTGCTGCTTGTCGGTGAAGCGCTCCTTTCCGCCATAATGCACGGCGACGTCTTCGGTGAACATCGTGCCGATGGATAGGAACTGGCTGTCGAGCGATGACATGATCGCGGCCAGAATGCCAGCGGTCAGCAGGCCGCCCAGCAACGGGCCGGTCAGTTCCTTCACCATGTGGGAAAGCACGGCGTTGGGCGGGAAGTGGGCCGGCACAACCGCGCGGCCGGTGTCGGGGTTAATGGCCGACGTAGCCCAAACGCCGACCAGCACGCAGGGAACCCAAACGATCATGATGAAGACCGGATGGGCGACGACCGGCAGTTTGAAACTGTTAGCACTTTTTGCCGTCAGCCAGTGCTGGAACAAGTGCGGAAACATGCCAACCGAAAACGGTACCAGCAAGTAGGTCAGGAACTTCCACTTGTTCAACGGGTGAGGCTTCTCAGGCGACCAGCTTGTCGCTTTATAAACGCCCCAGGCCTTCTTGTGAGTCCAATTGTTCCCCGCCTCAGGGTTGGCCGGGTCGAGCAGTTCGTTGGGGTGGCCGATGTTGCTGGCGAAGATCTTTTCCGCCTTGGGCTTCCAGGTTTCGTCGGCCTTGCGGTCGAAGGCCGAAAGGGGCAGCGGAGTTCCGTCCGCCTCGAACAACGCTGTGTCATCCTCGGGCAACTCACGATCGTCCTGGATGATCATCGCCTTGAGTTGCTCTGCGTCTGAGAGTTCATACAGCCCGTTCTTCTTTGCGAAGACCGCTTCGGCTCGCCGCTGCCAGCCGGGCATTTTGGGTGGGAATTCGGCGTGCGCCTGTTCGACCTGCGCGGCCGTAAGTTCCAGGCCCTTTTCTTTCACGGCGTAGTTGTAAAGCGCCAGCGGTTTCCATTTGGCGAATTCCTCTTCGTAGGTCGCGACTTCCTCCGGCGTGACCGACCGCATCAGTTTGCTGGGATGCTTTTCCAGCACGGCATTGCTGGCCGCTTTCACACCGCCAATTTTTCCGGCGATCAGAAAGAACGTCACCACGCCGAGGATCATGAACACGATGGTTTGAAAAGTATTGGCCCAGGCAGTGCCCCGCATGCCGCCGAAGAAAACGTAGATCAACACGACACCGCAAATGACCGCCGAACCGAGCCACTTCGGCACACCGTAGTCGGCATTGGCGAAGGCGGATGAGAACGCCCCTTCGGTCACGCTGTTGATCACCACGCCGGAGGCCATTACGCCGATCAACAAGTACGGAACGACCAGCCCGACCAGGATCGGAAACAACAGCAGCCCGATCTTGTCGCTGCCCAGCCGGTCGCGGAAATACTGAATCTGCGTCTTGTAGCCATACTTCCTCCCCAGCGACCACAATTTCACCCCCAGCAGAAAGAAGCACAGCGAGTGAATGATTCCGCTGGACGACGCCAGCATTCCGTAAACTCCAATCCCTTCCTTGAACGACTCGCCGGTCGAACCGACCAGGGCGAAGGCGGTCATGGTGGTGCCGAAGATCGACATCAACAGCAGGAACGGGCCGATGCTGTGGCTGGCCAGCATGTAGTCGGCGCTGGTCCCTTTGAACAACCGGCTGGAAAACAGCCCCAGCCCCAACAGCAGCGAGAGGTAGAACGCAATGATGATCAGTTCGGTCATTGGCCCGCCTCCTCTCCGCCGGCGGGCTTGGTGTCTTCTTCTAATTCTTCCGGCCAAATGAACAGCGTCGCCAGGTACCAGGTGAACGCCGCGGCCATCGAAATACAGGCGTGGTACAGCAGCCCAATCGGCATGAAGCCCAGCACCAGCGTGTTGTCATCCCAAAACCAATTGTCTTGGTGAATGATGACCAGCAGCAGAACCAGGCCCCAGACGAGAAAGGCCAGCGGAGATTTTTTCTTCATCAGCGCAATGCAACAGGCAGGAGGCGAAGGGCGGGAACATCAGGTGCGGCTAGTTTACCGCACCCGAATTCCCCCTGCCAGCGGATGACCAGCCTGCTTTCCTCGCGAAATCAATCGCGCTGCAGAATCGCCTCTTCCAGCCGCTCGAGTCGGTCTCGCAGCTGCCGAATCTCGTCATCTTTTGCCGAGACTTCCTGCTCCAACTTTTTGTTGAGCGCCTGAATCGAAGCCAACGCCACGCCGTCTTTATCCATCGCGGCGATAGTTTTTTCGTTCTCGCCTAGATCAAACGCTTCGCGGAAGTCCTCAGCAATCGGGCCCATGTGGCGGATCGACTTCTCGTCGTGCTTGTAGTTCCAGGTGGTGATGTCGAGGTCGACGACTTTGGCGAGAACTTCTTCACAATCCACTGCCTGAAAGTTCTCCTTGGTTTCGCGCGACGAGCCTTCTGTCAGCGAACCTTGGATAATCATGTTGCCGTTGGGTTGCATGATGTGCCGCGGGGCACCGCCTGGCCCGATGATGACCTGCCCAGCAGGCGTGATACCCATTTCGCGCCCGCCGGTGCCGACCAGTGAAATATTGAAATTCCCCGCCGAATCGTTGGTGAACTCCCACTGCCGCGAGTTCGACGTGTTTTCCAAAGAGAAACGCACACCGCCGTTGTTCTGCAGGTTCATCAACTGACGAATCGCCGTCGTGCCGCTGGTTTCTTCGACCTTCAGCGCCGCCGTGCCGTCGTCGCGGAAGACGTGCAGCGGCGCGTCGATAGCAGCTGTTCCGATGCCGACACCGGAGGAACTCGCCACAACGCTGTTGGTGGGTGCGCCATTGATCAGCTTCAGGACGCCAGAATTCCCATTCGGATCAGAAAACCACAGTGAGCCACTCCCCGGATCGAGCCGCCAGTCGCCAGTCGTACCCGACGCGTCCAGCAAAATGTCACCGCCACCGCCGACATGAAGATCCTCTTGAATCGATCCTTTCGCAACGCCACCGATGCCAACATTACCCGAAGAATTGATCGTCAACGCATCGTTGGGCGCGCTCAGGTCAATTTCCAAGGGTTCGTCGTAGGAGCCAGCGCCTGAGCGAACGCCAAGTTCAAAACTGTCAAGACTGCTGCTGACATGAAACTGGGCGGATGTGCCAGTTGGGGTTGTAGACAGGGCCATTATCGCGCGGTCGGTGCTGCCGGAGTTGCCGAAGATCTCTAACGAGTGGTCCCCGAATTGAGTCTGAGCGCCATGCACTGCGATGTTGCCGCGATCATCCAGGACGAGCTGATTCGTGTCCGCGTCTTCGTGGATACGAAAGACGCGGGCTGAGTTATCGATAGAGTCGATCTCCAAGTGGCCAGCGGACGTGTTCATCCGAAAATCATGGGTGTCGTTGGTATCATCGAAAATCAGGTTGGGGAAAGTTCCCGTGATCGTCACTGAGTCGTTGAATGTCTCTGCCAGGTAGGAACGCGCGGCATACGTTGCTCCTAACGAGAGCATGGCCAAGAATACTACAAGGTAACCGAGGTGAATGCGGATTGATTTCATGGTGGTTTTCCTCAAGTTCATCGAGAATGGTGGATTTGCCAAGGGTGCGTTGCCTGCTTCTGTTCTCGCTCAATTCGCCTTGGACGAGTTACTTGCAAACCCGTCCTACTGTTAGATCTCCGTCTTCCGAAGCTCTTCTTCCTCTTTGCGCTCGGGCGGAGTTAGCGCTTTGCGCTTGCGGCGCTCTTCGTCCAACTTCTTCAGTTGCTGTTGCCGGTTAAAGACTTTCACGCTGCCGCTCTTGTCGACAACAATCTGCCCCGACTTTTCGTAAAACTTGTACTCCGTCTCTTTCTGCTCGTTCATCAGTTCGCCGGCGGAAGCCCGCAGCTTGTTGGCTTCCGCGTAGAGCCGCTTCGCCTCTTCCGCTTCGCCCGTTTCCAGGGCAACTTCGCGCAGGGCCAGCAGTTTCCTGCGCTGGTCGAGAATTCCCGCAAGGTTGTTCTGGTCTTCCTGGATGCGGTTGGGAACGAACTCAATCCGGTAGCTGTAGATGCCCGGCTTCAGGCCCTCCTTCAGCGCGTTGAACGACGGGCTTTCCCCCTGCTCGAAGTGCTTCTTCAGGTTGATATCCTTTCCAGCGATTTGCAGCGTGACCTTGCCGTGCGTCTCCAAGGCTTTCCAAATCAGCGCATCGCTCGCTACGGTTGGCGCGTGAAGATCGGCATCGGGTGGCTGCCCTTCGGGCTGGGTTTCTTGTCCGTAGAGGAGGGCAGAGTACAGCGGCAGCGTGAGCGCCGCGAGGATCAAGCGAGAGTTGGGCATGAGGGCCTCCGATAGAAGCAGGGGGTAAAGCTAGAAAACTAGCCCTCAATCGGCGGCAATGCCAATTCCCCTAAATCGGGGATAGCGCCCGTCAAAAGTGTTTGATTCGTGGGCAAATCGCGGACTCAGGCCTTAAAGTTTGCCTGATCCGAAAGCTCAGACGGCAAGCGGGGACAAGCGCAAGAGGTTGCGCGCAGTCCGGGCCGCGGCCGCAGCGCGAATCGGGCAGTGCGAATTTGGGAGCGAGAAACTAGTGAATGCTCAACGAATCGTCGTCGAGTACTGCGTAGTGGCCGGCGTCCGGGATCGCCAGTTCTCCGAATTGCCGATCGGTTCCGCGCATCACCTTGGCGAGCAGTTCCGACCGCGAACTAACCTCAAAATGATTGTGCAATGCCTTCACATAGTCGTGCACCGTGTGCGGGCTGATGCTCAGCTTTTCGGCGACCTGCTTTTCGCCGTCGCCCGTGCAAAGGTGCCACAAGACTTGCCGCTGCCGGGGCGAGAGTGAGCGGACGTTCTCCTCAATGGGAACGGCCAGGTCGGTCATCCACATGCGAGCCAGCTCGGCGTGGAACAGCCGCAGCATCCGCCGCTCTCTCTGTCCATAACGGGGTTCGCCCAAAGCGCGATAGATAATGATTGAGGTCAGCTTACCGATTTTCGGCGAAATCAGTTGGGAATGGACGAAGTGGTCTGCGCCGAAATCTTGATAATGTGTCTTGGGCAGCGGAGCGCCGTACCACTCGTCGTCGGGCAAAATGTCGTGACGGCATACTGTTGTAAATAGGGCGGGGTGGCGGATCATCCGGGCGAAGTAAGGGCCACCTGCGACTTCTCCCGAATGTAGCATGCGATGCAATCGCAAATGCTCTTGCTCATCCTTGAGCCCAACCGCTAGTTGCAATTCCACAGTCGGGACTTCATCCGAATTGGGCCGCGGCAAGCCAACCATCGCGCCGCTTCCGTGGCTGCCCTTGAACAGCTTACGCAGACCTTCCAGCGCGTGCGTCGGCCAACGGACCGGGTCGGCCCCCAGCGCGCGGACCTCTCCCAGCAGTTGGTAGATCGCCTTCAAATCGCGGTTATTGAGCATCGAAACCGATCTCAGTTGCTCTCAGTTGCGGTCTTCCCCCGTCAGCGATTGTAAAACTTGCTCCATCGCTTGCAACCGATTTTCCAATTGGTCGATTCGCGCTTCCTTCTGCCGCAATTCCTTGTGCAACGCCTGAATCGAAGCCAAGGCCACGCCGTCTTTGTCCATCGCGGCGATGGTGGTGTTGTTTTCGCCGAGTTCAAACGCTTCGCGAAAGTCTTCGGCGATCGGGCCGATGTGGCGAACCTCGTCTTCGTCGTGCTTGTAGTTCCAAGTGGTGATCTCCATGTCGACAACCTTGGCC